>JBOHRZ010000145.1:0-7326 GCA_050732975.1 Gemmatimonadales bacterium | reverse complement strand
ACCTCGACGTGCACCGCCAGTTCAGCCGCTAGTCCGTGGTTGTGCATCTCGTGGATTCCGTGACGGCGTCGGGCGACTCTGCGATCTGGCGCGGGGTGCGATGGCGGCGCACCGGGCAACGGCTCGTGGCGTGGCAACCGCTCTTCGCGGTACCGCGGCACGGCTGGCCATCCCCGCTCTGGCTCGGAATCGCCGCGGGCGACCGGGTCGCTGGCGGGCGGACGCCGGCGGGCGCGTGGCTTGACCTCGCCGCACCGGCACAGGACACCGCACGTGGCCCGGCCGACGCCGTCAGGCTGCAGCAGGCCCGGCTCTGGCTGGAGCGCGCCGATTCGGCCTTCCGCCGCGGGGATCTCACCGCGTTCGGCCGTGCCTTCGAACAATTGCGCAGCACACTACAGCGTAAGCCGTGACCCGGTGCGCTGGTTGGCATCATCAGGAGCAACTAGGTTGTCCGCGAACCGATTGTCCGGTAAGGGGTGGCCGTGAATCTGCATGAATATCAGGCGAGGGAACTCTTCCGCGCCGCGGGGATTCCGATCGCGGAAGGCGATGTGGCCACCACGCCGGCCGCGGCCGAAGCGATCGCCAGCCGGCTCGGCGGCACCGTGGTCGTCAAGGCGCAGGTGCACGCCGGCGGACGCGGCAAGGCGGGCGGCGTCAAGCTCGCGCGCGATCCGTCCGACGCGGCCGCCACCGCGGCGAAGATTCTCGGCATGACGATCAAGGATCTGGTGGTGGACAAGGTGCTGGTGGTGCCTGCGGCGGAGATCGCCAGCGAGAGTTACGTCGGGCTGATCCTCGACCGCGAATCCCAGCGCCCCGTTTTCATCGTATCCGATGCCGGCGGCATCGACATCGAGGAGGTCGCCGCGAAAACTCCGGAGCGGATCACGCGCCTCGGTGTTGATCCGCGGTACGGTTTGCTGCCGCATCAGGCGCTCAAGCTCGCGTTGGCGCTCTTTCGCGACTGGAACCAGGTGCGGGCAGCGATGCGGATCATGCAGCAGTTGTATCGCGCCTTCATGGCCAACGGCTGTTCGCTCGCCGAAATCAACCCGCTGATCACCACGCCCGATGGAACGGTGATGGCGCTCGATGCCAAGGTGAGTATCGACGACAACGAGCTCGATCGCCGGCCGGAACTGGCTGCCCTGCGGGATGATTCGGCGGAAGATCCCAGCGAGGTCGCTGCGCGCCGCGCCGGCCTCACCTTCATCAAGCTCGACGGCAATGTCGGCTGCGTCGTCAACGGCGCCGGTCTCGCCATGGCGACCATGGATCTCGTCAAGTACTACGGCGGCGAACCCGCGAACTTCCTCGACATCGGCGGGTCGTCCAATCCCGAAAAGGTTATCAACGCGCTGCGGATCATCACCGCGGACCGGCGGGTCAAGGTCATTCTGTTCAACATCTTCGGCGGCATCACCCGGACCGACGACGTCGCCAACGGCATCGTGTCCGCGACCAGAGAGTTCAAGGTCGACGTACCGATCGTGATCCGCCTCACCGGGACCAACGAGGCGGCGGCGCTTCGCATTCTCGGCGCCGTCGGTATGACCGCCCTCAACGACATGGACGCGGCGGTCTCGCGCGCCGTGGAGCTGACGCGGGAGGCGGCATGAGTGTCTGGATCGGGCGCGACACCCGGCTGGTGGTGCAGGGGATCACCGGCCGAGAAGGGTCCTTTCACGCCCGTCAGATGATCGAATACGGCACCGCGGTCGTCGCCGGCGTGACGCCGGGGAAGGGTGGCCAGCGCTTCGACGATCGCGTCCCCGTGTTCAACACCGTCGATGACGCGGTCCGCGAAACCGGCGCCAACTGCAGCGTGATCTACGTGCCACCCACGCTGGCCGCCGGCGCGATCGAGGAAGCGGCCGATGCCGGGATCCAACTCGTCGTCTGCATCACCGAAGGCGTGCCGGTGCTCGACATGACCACGGTGATGCCGTTCCTTCGCGAACGCGGCGTGCGTCTGATCGGGCCCAACTGCCCGGGACTGATCACTCCCGGCGAGGCCAAGGTCGGTATCATCCCCGGTTCAATCTGTATGCCGGGCCCGGTCGGCCTCGTGTCGCGATCGGGGACGCTGACATACGAAGTAGTGAATCATCTCACCCGGGCGGGCATGGGACAGACGACGTGTATCGGCATCGGCGGCGATCCGATTGTCGGCACCAACTTCATCGACGCGCTGAGTGCCTTCAATGCCGATCCGGGCACCGAATCCATCGTGCTGATCGGCGAAATCGGCGGCACCGCCGAGCAGGATGCCGCCGCATACATCCGTGCCAATGTGCGCAAGCCGGTGGTCGGCTTCGTCGCCGGCCAGACCGCTCCCAAAGGCCGCCGCATGGGACATGCCGGGGCGATCATCTCGGGCGCGGCCGGAACGGCGGCGGAAAAGTTCGCCGCGTTCGAGGCGGCCGGCATCGGGATCATGAAGCGCCCGGCCGATGTCGTCGACCTGTTGCGAGGGAGGATGGCGTCGTGAGCGGCCGATATACCCTGGCCATGATCAAGCCGGATGCCGTCGAGGGTGGCAAGGGCGGTCGGATTCTCGCCGGCATCGAGGACCGCGGCTTCGCAATCCGGGCAATGCGGCTGATCCGGATGACCCGCGGCGAGGCGGAGGCCTTCTACCAGGTCCACCGTGGCCGGCCGTTCTTCGACGAGCTGGTGGCCTTCATGAGTTCCGGGCCGACGATCGTGCTGGCCCTGGAGAAGGCCGACGCCGTGGCCGCGTGGCGGAACGCGATCGGGGCGACCGATCCGGGCGAGGCAGCTCCGGGAACCATCCGGCGCGATTTCGCGGAGTCGAAGGGCCGCAACGCGGTGCACGGGTCTGACAGCGAGCCCAATGCTGCCCGCGAGATCGCTTTCTTCTTTCCGGAGCGTGAGTTAGCCCATCTGGGAGTGACATTTCCGAGTTGACCCGAAGGCATCGGAATCGGTAGTTTTGGCGGCTATGCTTCGTCTTCACGTCCGCGACCTTCGAGGTGGTCCTGCCAGCACGGCCGGCACCATCGATCCCGGCGACGAAGCATTTGCAGGCCTCGGACTGGTCATCGCCGAGCCCGTCCGGATCGATGGCGTATTGCAGTCAACGGATGCCGGCAATTATTTGTGGCGAGGGCACATTCATGCCAAGCTTGCCGGCGAGTGCCGCCGGTGTCTTGGCGACGTCACGGTCGCTATCGATGACGACGTGGACGTGCTGTTCTCGGCCGATCCCGACCTGGTCGACGAACCGAGCGTCTACCCGCTGGCGCCTCAGGCGGATGTCATCGATGTCACGCCGGTGGTGCGCGAGGAAATCGCATTGAGCGCGTCGCCGTTTCCCTTGTGTCGCACCGATTGCAAGGGCCTGTGCGCCAGATGTGGCGCGGATCTCAACGCCGGACCCTGCCGTTGTGCGGCAGCCGGCTCGACCAACTGAGGCACTCATGGCTGTTCCCAAGCGAAGAACCTCCAAGTCGCGGAAACGCCTGCGCAGGGGCCATCACAACGCCCGGGGGATTCCCACCCAGGCCTGCCCCCGTTGCGGCGCTCCGCGCCTCTCCCACCGCGTCTGTCCGTCGTGCGGCTATTACGGCGGCAAGAAGCGGCTCGAGGTCGAGGACAGCTAGCCTGTGATCCGCGTCGCGCTCGACGCGATGGGAGGAGACGACGCGCCCGCCGCCCTCGTCGACGGCGCGGTGCTGGCGCTCGCCCAGTTGCCGGCTGACCTCGAGATCACTCTGGTCGGGCGTGAGGACGCGGTTCGTGCCGCCCTGGCCCGGCACCACGGCACCGATACATCGCGGCTGCGGATCGTGCACGCGCCCGATGCCATCGGCATGGCGGAGAAGCCGCTGGCCGCGGTCCGCAAGAAGCCCAAGTCGTCGCTGGTGGTCGGGTTCAAACTTCATCGCGACGGCGAAGTCGATGCCATGGTATCGGCGGGGAACACCGGCGCAACGCTGGCAGCCGCCACGGTGATTCTTGGCCTGCACGACGGCGTTGACCGGGCCACGGTGGCCTCACCGTTTCCCACCGCCGACGGGATCGTCCTGGTGCTCGACGCCGGCGCCAATGTCGATTGCAGTTCCCGGGAACTCGTCAACTTCGCGCGGTTGGGTACCATCTATATGCGCGATATGGTGGGGCGCGCCGATCCCGCCGTCGGCCTCCTCAACGTCGGCGAAGAAGACGAAAAGGGTGGCGCGGTGGTGCGCGAAACGCACCGGGCCCTGCAACAGCAACCCCGTATTCGCTACGTCGGCAACATCGAGGGCCGGGACATCGTGGTGCCGCACCCCGAGCACGGGCGCGTCGATGTGGTCGTCTGCGACGGATTCGTCGGCAATGTGGTGCTCAAATTCTACGAATCGATCGGGCCGCTGGTCACCCGGTTGTTGCAGCGCGACCGGCCGGACCTGCTCGGCTCGCCCGAGCTGGAGCCGATCCGCCGGTTCTTCGACTATTCCGAGTACGGCGGAGCGCCGCTGCTGGGCGTGCGAGGCGTGGCAATCATCTGTCACGGCTCCGATTCGCCGAGCGCCATCAAGAACGCGCTGGCCAGGGCAATGGAGTCGGTGCGCACCGGTCTGGGCGCGCACATCGCCGCCGAGATGACGTCGGACGAACCCGCGGCGGCGCGATGACCGCTGCTCCCGCCAGCGCCATTACCGGCATCGGCGCTGCCGTTCCTGCGGGCGTGCTGACCAACGCCGACCTCGAACGCACGCTCGACACGTCCGACGAATGGATCGTCGAACGAACCGGCATCCGCGAGCGGCACATCGCGGCGCCGGGCGAGACTGTCACGAGCTTTACCATGACGGCCGCGCAATGTGCCATGACGCGGGCGGGAGTCGAGGCCGCTGACATTGACGGCATCGTCTTCGGCACGGTGACCCCCGACCGGCGTCTCCCATCGGCCGCGTGCGATCTTCAGGCGGCATTGGGCGCGTCGCGGGCCTGGGCCTTCGATGTGGTGGCTGCGTGTCCTGGATGGTTGTTCGGGCTCGGCATCGCCGATGCGATGATTCGCGCGGGTCAGGGCGAAACGATCCTGGTGACCGGAGCCGAGAAGCTTTCGTCGATCACCGACTACGATGATCGGTCGACGGCGATCCTCTTCGGCGACGGCGCCGGCGCGGCCATCGTTCGCCGGGCGTCGCCCGGGGGTCGGGGCATTCTCTCCACTTATCTCGGATCCGACGGAACCCTGGCGCCGCTGCTCTACATCCCGGCCGGTGGCGCCGCCGAACCGCTGTCCGAAGATATCGTTCGCGATCGCAGGTGCATGGTGAAGATGGCGGGACGCGAGGTGTTCAAGGCGGCCGTGCTGGCGATGAGCCGCTCGACCGACGAAGCGCTGGCCCGCGCCGGACTCAAACCGTCCGACATCGATCTGCTGGTGCCGCACCAGGCCAATCTGCGCATCATCGAGGCGACCGCGAAGCACGCCGACATCCCGATGGACAAGGTGGTCGTCAATCTCGATCGCTACGGCAACACCAGTTCGGCCAGTATTCCGATCGCTCTCGAGCAGGTCGAGCGGGAGGGACGGTTGAAGCCGGGGATGATCGTCATGCTGGTGTCCTTCGGCGCGGGCTTTACCTGGGCCAGCGCGGTGGTGCGATGGTAACCATCCTCCTCTTCCCGGGGCAGGGCGCACAGCAGGTCGGCATGGCGGCGGATCTCGCCGACGAATTTCCGGCGGCGCGGGAGGCGTTGCGGCGCAGCGATGACGCGCTCGGCTTCCCGTTGTCCCGGCTCATGGCCGAAGGGCCGGACGCCGATCTCACCCGGACCGAGAACGCGCAGCCGGCGATCCTGGCGCATTCCGTCGCGGTACTCGACACCGTGCGCGAGCGCCTCGGCGAAGTGGTCGCCGCCGCCGGCCACTCTCTCGGCGAGTATTCCGCGTGGGTGGCGAGCGGCGTTCTCGACCCAGCCGACGCCGCACGTCTCGTCCGCCGTCGCGGCGAACTGATGGCCGGCGCGGGAGCCGCGCGCCCGGGCGCGATGTCAGCGGTGCTCGGCCTCGATAGTGGCGCCGTCGTCGATGCCTGCAGTGCGCAGTCGGCCGAGACGGGGCGCACCGTCGTCGCCGCGAATCTGAATGCGCCCGACCAGGTGGTGATTTCCGGCGATCCCGACGCCGTCGCCGCCGCCGGCGAGCGTTGTCGTGCCGCGGGCGCCAAACGTGTGGTGGCGCTTAATGTCAGCGGCGCGTTTCACTCGCCATTGATGGAGCCGGCAGCGGCTGGCCTGCGCGAAGCGCTGGCAGCCACGACCTTCGGGCCGGCGGCATTTCCGGTGATCGCCAATGCCACGGCGAGCATGGCTTGCAGCCCGGCCGACGCGATGACGACGCTCGGCATGCAACTCACCGCGCCGGTTCGCTGGGTCGAATCAATGCGTTTACTGGCGCAGCGATTCCCCGCGGCGCGCTGGCTCGAGCTGGGCCCCGGCACCGTGCTCACCGGCCTGCTGCGGCGCATCGTCCCGGGCAGTGACGCAACCGCGCTGGGCACGGCGACGCAACTCCGGGCCTGGCTCGCGGCATGAGCACCGCGATCGACCTCGACGGCAAGGTGGCGTTCGTCACCGGGTCGACGCGCGGCATCGGCCGCGCCATCGCCGAGGCGTTGCACGCCGCCGGAGCCCGGGTCGCCGTCGCAGGGCGGTCGCAGGAGGTGGCCGACGGCGTCGCCGCGGCGATCGGCGAACGGGCCCGCGGCTTCGGGTGCGACGTGACCGTGCCCGACGCGGTGCGCAGCGCGATCGCGACCTGCGAAGCATCGCTCGGCCCGGTCGACATCCTGGTCAACAACGCCGGCGTCACCCGGGACAATCTCCTGATCCGGATGACCCAGGCAGAGTGGGATGAAGTGATCGCCGCCAATCTCACGGCGGCGTTCGTCACCACCCAGACGGTGATCAAGGGGATGATGAAGCGCCGGCAGGGGCGGATCATCAACGTTACCAGCGTGGTGGCGATCACCGGCAACAAGGGGCAGGCCAATTACGCCGCGAGCAAGGCCGGCCTGATCGGATTCACCAGATCGGTCGCCAAGGAGTATGCAGGCCGCGGCGTGCTGGTTAATTGCATCGCGCCGGGCTTCATCGACACCGACATGACTGCCGCCTTGCCGGAACCGGTGCGCGCCGCGTTATTGGAGGCGATTCCGCTGGGTCGGCTCGGCGGCGCGGCCGAGGTGGCATCGGTGGCGCTGTTCCTGGCGTCCGACCTGGCGGCGTATGTTACCGGGCAAACCGTGGTGGTCGACGGCGGCATGGTCGGCTGACGGCACCACCCATCTACAACAC
>JBOHRZ010000144.1:0-7342 GCA_050732975.1 Gemmatimonadales bacterium | reverse complement strand
GCTGATCGGTGCGCGTGACGTCGCCTTCCCCCGGCTCAATGCCATGAGCCTGTGGATCTTCATCCTGGGCGGCCTGTTCCTCAACTTCTCCTTCCTGATGCATGCCGCGCCGAACGGCGGTTGGTTCGGGTACGCGCCACTCTCCGAGCAGCCCTATTCCGCCGGGCTCAACATGGACTTCTGGATGCTCGGCCTCCAGATCCTGGGCGTAGCGTCGCTGGCCGCCGGGGTGAATTTCTTCACCACCATCGTCAACATGCGCGCGCCCGGCATGACGCTGATGCGGATGCCGATGTTCGTCTGGGCCGTGCTGGTGACGCAGGTGCTGGTGTTGCTGGCCTTTCCGATCATCACCGTCGCCCTGATCCTGCTCACCGCCGACCGGATCTTCCACGCCTCGTTCTTCTCCTTCCTTGGCGGCGCCGGTGACCCGATGCTCTGGCAGCACCTGTTCTGGGTCTTCGGCCACCCCGAGGTCTACATCCTGATCATGCCGGCGTTCGGCATCGTGTCGGAGATCCTGCCGGTATTCTCGCGCAAGCCGCTGTTCGGTTACAGCGCGATGGTGTTCTCGATGGCGTTCATCGCGTTCCTGGCCTTCGGCGTGTGGTCGCATCACATGTTCGCCACCGGCATGGGGCCGATTGCGGATTCGTTCTTCGCGCTGTCCACCATGCTGATCGCGATCCCGACCGGCGTGAAGATCTTCAACTGGATCGGGACCCTGTGGGGCGGATCGCTGCAGTTCAAGACCCCGCTGTACTTCGCGCTGGGATTCATCGCGATGTTCATCATCGGCGGCCTGTCCGGCGTCATGCACGCGGTCGCGCCAGCCGACTTGCAGCAGACCGATACCTATTTCGTCGTGGCGCACTTCCACTACGTGCTGTTCGGCGGCTCGATCTTCGCGCTGACGGCGGGCGCCTATTACTGGTGGCCGAAGATGTTCGGCCGGATGCTCGACGAGGGCCTCGGCAAGCTCCACTTCTGGCTGATGCTCATCGGCTTCAACCTGACATTCTTTCCGATGCACTTCGTCGGGTTGCTCGGGATGCCGCGCCGCATCTACACCTATCCCGCGGGCCTCGGTTTCGAGCAGTTCAACATGGCCTCGACGATCGGCGCCTGGATTCTGGCACTGTCGTTTCTGGTGTTCATCTACAACGTGATCAAGACCTGGCGCAGCAACGTGCCGGCGCCGGCGGATCCGTGGGGTGGTGCTACGCTGGAGTGGAGCATTCCGTCGCCGCCGCAGGAATGGAACTTCGCCGAGGAGCCGGTGGTGCACGGCAAGGACGAACTCTGGGCGCTGAAGCGGGCGGCGGGAGTGAGCCGTCTGCCGGAGCCGCCGCGGGTCAGCGGCAAGGGCATCCACCTGCCCAGTCCGTCGTGGTGGCCGCTGTTCACGTCGATCGGCTTCGTGATCTTCATGACGGGCCTCATGGTGAAGCGGCCGTGGGCATTCCCGTTCGGACCGGTCTCCATGGTCGGCTTCGCAATCGCCGCGTTCTGCATTTTCAAGTGGGCCTACCAACCGGTGGACCACCCGACCTCGCACTCGCCGTATTGAGGACGAATCCCGGATGACTGCTGCTGCCATCGGTCACGACGCCGCCCCGCACGAGGAGCACCACACCTCATTGCCGGTCAACACCCGCAAGCTGGCGATCTGGACCTTCATCGCGTCGGAATGCATGTTCTTCGCGTCACTGATCACGACCTTCGTGATCTACCGCAACTCTCACGTGAAGGGCCCCGGCCCCAAGGAAGTCTTCGAGGTGCCGCTGGTCACCGCCGGCACCGCCGTGCTGCTGTTCTCGTCGTTCTTCGTGGTGATGGCGCTCAATGGCGCCCAGCAGGGCGACCGGCGCAAGTTGCTCCGCTGGTTGTCGCTGACCGTGCTGTGCGGGCTGTTCTTCGTCGGGATGCAGGTCTACGAGTTCAGCCACTTTTACCTCGACAAGCACATGGGCTACACCACCAACCTGTTCGCCAGCAGCTTCTTCACGCTGACCGGGTTCCACGGTACCCACGTCGCCGTCGGCACGCTGTGGCTCGGCACGCTGCTCAAGGACGCCTGGAAGGGGCGGATCCCGCCGAAGAAGGCGCTCAACCTCGAGATTGCGGCGCTGTACTGGCATTTCGTCGATGTAGTGTGGATCATCATCTTCCCTGTCGTCTACCTGATGAGCCTGGGACGCCCATGACGACCACGCAGATCGTGCATGACTCGCATGACATTCCGCACGCGACCGCCGGGAAGTACGTCCAGATCGCGTCGATTCTGTTCGTGCTGACCGCAATCGAAGTGCTGCTGTACGAGGTATGCTGGGGCGACCTGAGCGGTTCCGCCGTGAGTGCCGCGCTGGCGCCGCACTTTGTGTCGCTGCTGCTGATCTTCTCCGCGATGAAGTTCTGGTTCGTCGCGATGTTCTACATGCACCTCAAGTTCGACATCAAGATCCTGTCATGGCTGTTCGGCTTCTCGCTGGTGATCGCGTTCGTGATCATCATGGCGCTGTTCGTGCTCTTCACGTACAATCGGACGCTGTGGTGGGGCAACGCGCCCTGGTAGGACGACAGGCCAGAAGTGACAAGTGAGAAGTGAGAAGTGAGAAGCAAGACCCGACGGTGGAGATCGATTCCGGCCGTCGGGTTTTCACGTCTCACTTCTCACTTCTTGTTTCTCACCTGACCGTTCAAAGCTTGCGCGCCGCCAGCGCCAGCAGTATCCACCCTGCGATGAAGGCCACGCCGCCGATCGGCGTGATCGCGCCCAACCAGCGCTGGCCGGTGGCGACGAGCAGGTAGAGCGATCCCGAGAAGATCACGATGCCGGCGACGAACGCCCATGCCGCGGCGCCAGCCGGTGCGCCCCGGTCGAGCAGCCATGCCGCGGCGAACAGCGCAAACGCATGATACATCTGGTAGCGGACCGCCGTCTCGTATACCTCGAGATCGGCGGCGTTGAGCCGGCCCCGCAGGGCATGAGCGCCGAAGGCGCCAAGCACCACGGCCAGGGCGCCGGCCAGTCCGCCAAGCGTGGCTGCCATGCGCGCTGTCATGCCGGCTTCGCCGGCAGGTCAGTCGCCATTCCCATGGCGTGAAAGCCGTTGTCGACGTAGAGCGTGGTGCCGGTGATCGCTGCGGCGAGCGGCGAGCAGAGGAAGGCAGCCGCCGCACCGACGTCGCCGGCGGCGAGGTCGCGTTGCAGCGGGGAATTGGCCCGACAGTATTCGACCATCTGCTCGATGATCCCGATCGCCGACGCCGCCCTCGATGCGTATGGCCCCGCCGAAATCGCGTTGACCCGCGCACCGAAGCGCCGTCCGGCCGTGAACGCCAGCGTGCGGGTATCCGACTCGAGTGCTGCCTTGGCCGACGACATCCCGCCGCCGTATCCGGGAATGGCGCGCTCCCCGGCCAGGTAGCTGAGCGACAGGAAGCAACCGCCGGGCCGGAGCAGTGGCCCCAGACTGCGCACGAAGGCGACGTTGCTGTACGCCGACACGCTCACCGCGGCGAGGTATCCCGCGCGCGTGGTGTCGATCAGCGGTTGCTTCACCTCGGGGCTGTTGGCGAGAGAATGGATCACGATATCGAGCGGGTGGTCGCCGAAATCGTCGCGCAGCCGCGACACCACGCCCGCAATACTGAAGTCACCGCGATCCCGATAGCGCTTGTTTTCGCGGATGGTTGCCGGCGCATCGTCGAGCGTGTCGAAAGCCGCGTCGAGCGGATAGATCCGCTCGAATGTCATCGATCCGCCTCCGGGCAGACGCATCGACTCGGCCAGCTTGCCACGTTCCAGCAGCGTCTCGAAGATTCCCATGGCCGGTGGCCAGGTACCGACACAGATCGACGCCCCGGCTGCGGCCAGTGCCTTGGCGATCGCAAATCCGAAGCCGCCGTCGTCGGCCACGCCGGCAACGAAGGCGCGTTTCCCGCTGAGATCGATGGACAGCATCCCTAAAGATACGGTGGCTGGTCAGTCGGAACGCAGCACCTCCAGTGGTGGGCGATTCAGGACGTCGAGCGAACTCCACAGGCCGACGACGGTCGTCAGCGCGATCAGCCCGGTCGCGAGCGCGGCCATGGCCGCCACCGGCAGCACGAAATGTGCGTCGAACACCCATTTCGCCAGCGCCCATCCCGCGCCGCCGGCCAGCACCGCAGCCACCACGGCGGCGGCAAGGCCGAGCGCCGCGTATTCGATGCAGAGAATCACCAGGACCTGCCGTCGCGTGGCGCCCAGGGTTCGCAGCAGGGTTCCCTCACGGATCCGCTGCCAGCGGCTGGTCGCGATCGACCCGATCAGCACGATGGTCCCCGTGATCAGCGAGAACAGCGCCATGAACCGGATGGCGAGCGTGATGCGATTGATCACCGATTCTACCGCATGCTGGATCTGACCCAGATCGATCGCGGTGATATTCGCCGCCCGCTCCGCGACCTCGCGTTGCACGGTGCCGCGCAGCGTGGCATCATCGACCCTCACCGTGGTCACCAGCATCTGTGGCGCGTGCTCCAATGCACCGGGGGCGAACACCACGAAGAAGTTCGGCTCGAACCGCGCCCAGTTGACGTCGCGCAGCGACATGACCGTGCTGTAGACCGGGACTCCCTGCACGTCCCAGGTGATGGAATCGCCGAGGCTGATTCCCAGGTCCTTTGCCAGCCCGCTCTCGACCGATATCGCAACCGGATCGTTGGGGGTACGTCCGCTGCCATGAGATGATGTATCGAACCACCGGCCGGCGACCACCCGCTCGCTGCTGCCGGGAGCGGCCCGGTATGTCGACCGGAATTCGCGATTGAGCGCCCAGGGGACCGGCTCGCCGCCGCGACGCGCGCGCCGGCCGCTGTCACGGGCAATGATCGTCGCGACGGCTTGCCCGTTCAGGTCCCGGATCCTCATCGGCACGATCGGGATGTACGGCGACGGCGCCAGATGGTCGGCGTCGAACAGCGAATCCACGAGATGGCGCTGATCGGGCTGGATGTCGATCAGGACGAGATTCGGACGCGACGCGGAGGTCTCGACGCGAATGATCCGCAGCAGGTTCTGCTGGGCGGTGAAGAGCGTCGTCAGGATGAACGCCCCGAATCCCAGTGCGAGCACTACGGTGACGGTCTGGTTGGCGGGACGATGCAGGTTGGCGAGCCCCTGGCGGACGAGGTACGGCAACGAAGCAGGGGTCCAGCGGCGTGCCGCGGCGATCACCGCTCGCGATGCCAGCCAGAGCACCAAGAGTGCCACCCCGCCGGCCGCGGCAAATCCGGCCGCGCGCGGCAGCGATTCGATCTGGACCTGGGCAAGGCCGACGACGCTCAGCGGCACCACGACCGTCGCGATGAGGCGCCACGCATCCCACGGAGCGCGGGCGGGCGTGACGTCGCGGCGCAACGTCGCGAGCGGCGGAATGGTGCGCACGGTGAGCAGCGGGAGCAGGGCGAACACGGCCGCCGTCCACAAACCGCAGCCGATCCCGATCAGGATGGCATGCGCCGAGGGAATCACCCGCACATTGACGGGCAGGAAGTCATGCAGCACCATCGGCATCAGTTGCTGCAGCCCCACGCCGATCAGCGCTCCGAGCACTGAGCCGAGCAGCCCCATTGCCAGGGCCTGGATGAGCTGCACCGCCATGATCTGCCACGACGTCGCGCCGAGGCAGCGCAACACCGCGATGCTGTCCAGTTGCTGCCGGACGAAAACCGTCACCGCGCTGGCGACGCCGAGGCCGCCCAGCAACAAGGCGGCCAGTGCCACCAGGCCGAGAAAATTTCCCAGCCGGATCAGGCCGCGGGTCAGGCTGTCGCGATCCTCGGCAATGGTATGTACGCCAAGATGCTGACCACGCAGCGCCTTGGCGTTGGCGCTTGCGACCGATCGGGCGTCGATCGACGGCGGCAACTTGACGAACGTCTGGTATTCGGCCCGGGAGCCGAATGCCAGGAGTTTGGTGGCGGGCACGGCGCTGGTGGCAATGAAGAGTCTGGCACCGAATGCCAGTTGGAGACCGATGTCCCCGGGGACATTGACGATGGTGGCGACCACCGGGAACCGCGATTCGCCCAGCGCGATGGAATCGCCGATGGCGATCCCGAGCGCAGTCAGCAGTGAGGGGTCAACGATGGCACTGCCGTGCTGCAGGCTGGACCATGCCCCGGCCGGCGATGTGGTGATCTCGCCGTAGTACGGCCAGCCGGGATCGACGGTGCGAACGTCGACCAGGCGCGCCCCGCCTCGCCCCGGGCGGTATGCCATCGCCGGGAAGTCGGCCGTCACTGCGATCTTCACCGCCGTGCCGCCGGTTCGCTGCAACGAATCGAGCAGGCGCCGGGCCAACTTGTTGTCGGAGCCCGCGACTCGGCCCGTAATCGAGAGATCCGCGCCAAGCAGGTCCTGGGCCTGTTCGGCGACGGCGGCGGTGAGGTTGCGGCTGAACGAATTGACCGCCACCAGCGCCCCGACGCCGGCTACGACCGATCCGGTCAGCAGCACCAGGCGTCGCCGCGCGGCGTGGGCCTGTCGCCAGGCCAGGCGCCACACGAACCCGGCGCTGGTCATGACTGGCTGTCGGCGACGATGCTGCCATCCACCAGGCGCAGCGTCCGGCGGGCGTGTGCGGCGAGGTCGATGTCGTGCGTGACGAGGACCAGCGTGGTGCCGTATTCGGCATTGAGCGCGATCATCGTGTCGATCACGATGGCGCCGTTTGCGGCGTCGAGATTTCCGGTCGGTTCGTCGGCGAACAGCACCCGCGGGCGAGTGCTGAATGCGCGGGCCACCGCGACGCGCTGTTGCTCACCGCCCGAGAGCTGCGCCGGATAGTGATGCGACCGCTCCCCCAGGCCGACCCGCTGCAGCAGCTCGTCGGCGCGCTCGCCCGAGTCATTCGCGCCGCTCAGTTCCAGCGGAACCTGGACGTTTTCGCGGGCCGTCAGCGTCGGAATCAGCTGAAATGACTGAAAGACGAATCCGACCCGTGAGCGCCGGAACCGGGCGCGCGCGTCCTCGTCGAGCGTGGCGAGGTCGGTGCGGTCGACGACGACCCGTCCCGCGGTCGGGCGGTCCAGGCCGGCCAGCAGGCCGAGCAGGGTGGTCTTGCCGCTTCCCGATGGACCCACGATCGCGACGAAGCCGCCGCGCTCGACGTCGAAGGTGATATCCTTGAGCACCGTGAGCCGCTTGCCGCCGGAGAGGTACTCGTGGTGCAGCCGGTCGCAGGACAGCATCGGATCCTGGTCGCCGGAGGGGAGATCGATTGCATCGTCGGGCACGAATGACCTGTCGCATGATGGTGATCGCCGGTGTCACCCTGGCCGGGTGCGGCCG
>JBOHRZ010000143.1:0-7351 GCA_050732975.1 Gemmatimonadales bacterium | reverse complement strand
GCGACTCGACGACGGTGACGGTGCGTCCGCCGGACGCCAGCAGTCGCGGTGACGCGGCGAGGAGTTCGCCCCCGGTGGTATCGAAGATCAGGTCGACCGGATCGATGCCACCGGAAGTGAGCGCGGTCTGCCGATCGGTCACTTCGTTCGCTCCGAGTTGGCGCACGAGGTCGTGGCGGGCGGCCGGGGCGATCGCGATCACGTGCGCGCCGCGCCAGCGGGCCAGTTGCACGCCGACGTGACCGACGCCGCCGGCGGCGCCGGTGATCAACACCCGCTGCCCGGCCCGCAGCGCGCCGTGATCGAAAAGCGCCTGCCACGCGGTGAGCGCCGGCATGGGAGTCGCTGCGGCAGCGACATCGGTGAGCCCGGCAGGCTTCGGCGCCAGCATCGCCGCCGGGATCGCGGCGAACTCGGCGGCGACGCCCTGGCGATCGAAGGGCGTCAGGGCGAAGACCGCTTCGCCGGCGCGGATGCTTGTGACGTCCGTGCCCAGTGCGGCCACGACGCCGGAGACCTCGAATGACGGGATAATCGGCAGCCGGTCGGTCGACCAGGTCAGTTCGTCGCGGGTGATCGCGGCGGCGTGGACCCGAACGAGGACCTCACCCGGTCCGGCTTGCGGAGTGGCGATGTGGTCGAGCGACAACGCATCGAGCCCGCCGGGCGGGTTCAGGCGCACGGCCTGCATCGTCGTGGGAAACGCGTCGGCGAGGTGGCAGTGAAGGGCGTCGGATGCTGCCGGCATATTAGCTTCCTGGGAAGATAGTTGCCAAGAAGCTATCGAGCGGGTAACATTCGGTCAATGGGCGACATCAAGCCGGATCCGATCGACGACATCCTGCGCCAATGGCGGCGGGAGCGGCCCGACCTCGACCTCCGGGCGCTGGGGTTGATGGGGCGGCTGTTCCGGGTGGTGCAACTGGCCGAGGCACGGCTGGCGCCGCCGCTGCGGGCGCTCGGACTCGAGGCCGGGTGGTTCGACGTGCTGGCCGCGCTGCGGCGGACCCCGGCGCCGCACGAACTCAATCCGACCGAACTGCTGCGCACCGTGCTGCTGACTTCGGGCGGGATGACCAAGCGGCTCGACCGGCTCCTCGACGCGGGGCTGATCGAGCGGCGAGCCGATCCGGATGACAGGCGGGGAACGCTGGTGCGGTTATCCCGGAAAGGGAAAGCACTGATTGACAAGGCGGTGGCGATGCACGGCGAGAACGAAGCGCAGATTCTTGCCGCGCTGACGGCGGCCGAGCGGCGGGAACTCGATCGCTTACTCCGTAAGCTGAACGACGAATTAGCGAACTGAAGGAGGGAACGAGAGAAAACTTCCTTCTCTCTTCTCACTTCTCACTTCTCTCGCTGTTCAGTGCCAGTCGCTCGCCTTGAGAATCGCCTCGAAGCGAGGATTGTCTTTCAGCGCGGCGAAGGTCGGATCGATCCGCACCCATTGCGGTGACAGCCAGTATGGCACCTTGAGCAGGTCCGCCAGCCGGTCGAGCGCCTTGTCGGTCTCGCCGGTGAGCAGGTAGATCCGGATCAACTGCTGCTGACTGTAGGCGCCGTTCCCCTTGTCACGACTCAGCGGCGCCAGCGTATCGCCCAGTTCACCAAAGTGGATCGCGTCGGCCTTGCGCCCCATGTAGGCCAGCGCCAGCCCCGAGAAGAGGTTGCGCTGGGGATCGTTCGGTACGGCCTTGAGTTGCTTCTGGAGTTCCGTGTACGACGTATCGGCGTACGCGCGCGCCTTCGCCGAATCGCCGCGGAGCCACCAGGTCTGCATCATCACGTCGGCCCACACCGCGCGGTCGTCGAAGAACGCCGTCGGCGTGAGGCGCAGTAGCAGTTGCTGCTGGGCGTCGTTGAGCACCCAGTAGAGATCCTGATAGTTGCCGAAGTACGCCACCAGCGCCGGCTGATCGAGCGTCGGCGGCGCATTGGCGATCACCGTGCGGGCGCTGGCGAGATCGCCCGCCATCAGGTAGGTCGATGCCTGATCCTCGATCATCAGCAGGTTGGCCGGGTCGATCGCCAGCATCTCGTTGCCGACGGCCAGCGCCTCCGTATAATGGCGGGTGTAACTGAGGAGTTGCTGCAGCGCGGCACCGACGGTGATCGAGCGCGGATCGAGGCGGCGCGCCTGCTGCAAGTGCGTCAGTGCGTCGTTCCAGCGTCCCAGCGACTCTTCGAGACTGGCGGCCTGCCTCAGAATCGCCACGTCGTTCGGTGCCCGTTGCACCGCCAGCACAGCCTCGCGTTCGGCGCCATTGAGGTCGTTGGCGACCAGATAGTTGTAGCGGGAGACGGCATAGTGGGTCAGCGACCCATCCGGGTCGAGCATCCGGGCGCGATCGGCGGAGACCTTCGCCCGGTTATTGATCGCGGGATCGGGTGTGCCGTTGAAGTAGAGATTGGAGAGCGTGCTGCTGAGCATCGCCCACGCCTCGGTGAATGATGAGTCGAGCGCCACGGCCTGTTCGTAATAGCCCGCGGCCTGCGCCAATGTCGCCGGATCGTTGCTGGTGAGCGCCTTCCCCTTGAGAAAGACTTCCCACGCTCCGATGTTCTTCGTCGGCCGCGCCGCAAGCTGCTGCTCGTCATGCGCACCGAGTGCCACGCCGAGCGCGCCGGCGACCTGGGTGGCGATGTTGGACTGCACGGCGAGCACGTCGTTCATGTCGGCGTCGAAGGTCTGCTGCCACATCCCGGCGCCGGTCTTGACATTGATCAATTCGGGCACGACCTGCAGACGCCCCGGGCCAGCGGTCGATGGCACCAGCGTGACGGTCGACGTCAGCAGGTAATCGACGCCGAGCTCGCCGCCGATCTGCTGCGGCGTGTCCTTCGTGCCGCGGTATTGATCGCTGCTGGTCTGCGCGGTGATCTGGAAGCCGGGAAGATTCATCAGCTTGCCGCGCACCTGGTCGGCGATCCCGTCGACGATGTACGCCTGATCGGCGGCGCCGCGATTCTCGAACGGCAGCACCGCGAGGCGCACCACTCTTCCGGAGCTCGCGCCGCCGCTCGGGCCCTCGATCACCAGGCCGGTGAGCAGCAACGCCCATGACCCCATCGCCACTCCGCCGCCAATCGCGGCATTGCGCCAGGTGAAGAATCGCGCCAGGCCCGGAGTGGTGCGGCCAGCGCCACGGTGTGCTTCTGCCTGTCCTGTGACCACGAGCACGCCCGCGCCGATGGCGAGCAATGCCACCGCGAGATACAGCAGCCACACCGGCAGTCCCCAGCGGCTCACCAGACCGTAGAAGAGGCCCAGCGTGAGCACGGTCACGAAGCCGAAGAGTCCCCACACCTGGAGTGGTGAGGGGCCGGTCGCGATCACGACAGGAGCCGACGAGTCGCCGCTCCGCGCCGCGTCGGCCGTCCGGGCCAGCACGTCGGCGAACTGCTGCGCGGTCTGCCAGCGGTCGGCGGGATTCTTGGCCAGCGCCTTGCGGACCACCGCGTCGATCGCCGGCGGGAGTCCCGCGCGCGACACGGCGATCGGCCGCGGCGCCTCGGTGAGACTCCGCGACATGATGGCCTGCGCGTTCGGTCCGGTGAACGGCGGCTCGCCGACCAGCATCTCGTACAGCACGCAGCCCATCGCGTAGATGTCGGACCTGCCATCGACGCTCGACGATCCCGACGCCTGCTCCGGACTCATGTACTGCGGCGTGCCGACCGCAAGCCCGGTCTTGGTGATGGCGACCTGGGCGTCCATCGCGCGGGCGATCCCGAAGTCGGCCACCAGGGCGTGGCCGCGGGAGATCATGATGTTGGCCGGCTTGATGTCGCGGTGCACGATGCCGCGCTCGTGCGCGTAGGCCAGCGCTTCGGCCACCTCGCGCGCGATCCGCAGCGCATCCTCGACCGGGAGCTCTCCCTCGCGGCGGATGCGGTCCTGCAGCGATTCGCCCTCGATGTACGGCATCACGTAATAGAGGACACCGTCGACCGCGCCCGAATCGAAGACCGGCAGCACGTGCGGATGGGTCAGCCCGGCAGCAATCTCGACTTCACGCAGAAAGCGATCTGCGCCGAGCGTCGCCGCCATCTCCGACCGCATCACCTTGATCGCCACCTTGCGACGGTGCTTGAGGTCTTCGGCGAGATAGACGACCGCCATGCCGCCCTCGCCCAGGGCACGCTCGATCCGGTAGCTCCCGGCGATCGCGCGGCGGAGTTTGCCGATCTCCGGGACTTCGGTGGTTCCGGTGGGCGGCAGCACGCCGCTGTCGGTGGGGGTCGCCGTGCCGCAGTGCAGGCAGAAGAGCGCCCCCTCGGGGAGGGGGGTGCGGCAGTTGGTGCAGGTCTGGGCCGGCGCCGTCACGAACTGATGCTCGATGAGGTCGGAACTGTGGAGAGTGGCAAGACCTAAAGATGCCGGGAAGGAGAGAAGGAGGGAAGGAGGCTAAAGAGGGAAAGAGGGAAAGAAGCCGCGCCGAACTCCGGCCTCACTTGCCCGCGACCGCCCCGGGGCCCACTCTTTGTCTGCCCGCTTGACGCGATGCCGCCACATGCCGGTTCGATATCGCGTTACCGCGCTCGTGCTTCTTATCCTTCTCTCCTTTCCTTTCCCGAAGCCGCTTCTGCCGCGGCGGGGCGGTGTTGTCGCGCAGCCAGGTGGCCAGCCGCGTCTCGGAGATCTCGCCACTGGCGACCGCCACCATGAGGACGACGACATCGGCTTCAGTCGCCGTCAACTGGTGGCCGTTCTGTTCGTAGAAGGTCGCCATGCTGACGAACGCCGTGCGCTTGTTGCCGTCGGCGAAGGGGTGATTCTTCGCAAGGGCGAACCCGTACGCGGCCGCCAGTTCGGCGATGTCCGCGTCGTCGCTGTAGTGCCAACGATGCATCGGCCGGTCCAGCGCAGATTCCAGTGCCCCGGTGTCGCGCACCCCGGCAAGCCCGCCATAGCTGGCGAGCATCGATTCATGTATGCCTTCGACCTGTTCACGTGTGAGCCAGACCGGGTCGGGTTGATCTGCCATGGCTATTTCTTCGACAATTCGCGGAGCGCGTTGCGATAGCGCTTGCTGATGTTCTGCGCGATCTCCATCGTCTTCGCGAACTCGGGATCGTGGGCCGAGAGGAGGATCCCCTCCGACGTGCGCCGGAGATAGACGTTGTCGCCGGTCTCCAGATCGCAATCCTGGAGCATGTCCTTGGGGATGGTGACGCCGGCGGAATTTCCGATCCGGCGGATGACGGTTTCCTTGACGCGCATGGCTGGCCCGGGCTGATGTTATAACAATGGTAATTACCACCGAGCGTGGCGGCAAGCCGCGGCATCGCGATAAGGGGCGCTCGATCGCGTTTTCAGGATCCAGCAGAACGCACCCATCACCGCGATGCTGCGGGATGGCCGCGACTTGCCTCCTTCCCACCGCCGAGCAGATACTATGTCCATGCCAGCCGCGAAGCACAGCTTCACAGCGGACGAGATCCGCGCCTTCCCGGATGACGGCAACCGGTACGAGGTTGTCCACGGGGAGCTGTTGGTGACACCGGCTCCGAGCGGGCGCCACCAGGTTGTCATCCAGCGATTGGTGGCCCGGCTGCAGGAGTATCTGCTACCGAACGGGCGCGAGGAGCTGCTCTGTTCGCCCGCTGACATCTCATGGGATGACGACACCCTCGTTCAGCCGGACATCTTCGTTGGCGACTTCGCTCGCTTCCTGCAGACCTTCGAGTGGGTCGACATCCGCACGCTGTACCTCGTGATCGAGGTGCTGTCGCCTTCGACGCGCCGAGCCGATCGGGGCACCAAGCGGCAGCTCTATCAGGAACGCAGCATTCCGCAGTACTGGATCGTCGACATCGAGCAGCACTGTGTTGATGTGTGGCGGCCCGATGCAGACGCGGCGGAGCGTGCGGTCGGCGAGATTTACTGGCGGCACCCACTGCCGCAGGCCGCGTGTGTGGTCGATCTCGATGGCGTCTTTCGGGGATTGTGAAGATCGCGAATCACGGCCTTCGGAATGGGTTCCCGAACCGCGCGTCGTGCAGGAAGTCCTGGTCGGTGAACGTGCCGAGGTAGGCGACGATCGCTGCGCGCTGATCGACGGTGAGATGCAGCCGCTGGGGTGAACCGTCGGGCTGGCGCAACCGGAGATCGAGATTCGGATCGGGCTGGATCCCGGAATCATAGAACGCCACCACGTCGTCGAGCGTATTGAACCGGCCGTCGTGCATGTATGGCGGCCGCACTGCCACGTTGCGAAGCGACGATACCTTGAAGCGCCCGCTGCCGGCACCGCTATCCGCCGGCATCGAATCGAGCCCGATGTTGTCGGGAAGATCCAGTTCCAGCGCGGTGGTCCGATGACAGCGGGCGCATCCGGCGCGCCCGATGAAGAGGGCGCGCCCCTCCCGTTCCTCCCGGGTCAGCATCGCGAGATCCGGCGGACCGCCTCCGCGGTACAGCGAATCGAGCCGAGCCCGATTGGATACCAGCGCTCGGACGAATTGCGCCAGCGCCAGTGAAACCCGCTTGCGATTGATCTCCGGCGTACCGAACGCCGCCCGGAAAAGCGCCGCGTAGTACGGCGTCAGCCGCAGCTTCAGCTCCATGGCGTCAAGGGCGAGGCCCATCTCGCCGTGATCGGCCACCGGCTGCAGCACCTGCGCCTCGAGCGTCGCCGCACGCTCATCCCGGAAGAAGCGGGCATTCCTGTAGTAGCGCGCATTTGCCAGCGACATCGTGTGCCGGCGGGTGAGGGTACCGCCGATCCCGCGGGAGAATCGGGCTGTGTCGGCGAACCCGAATTTCTGCTGATGGCACGATGCGCACGAGATCCGATCGTTGGCCGAGAGTCGCGAGTCGTAGAACAGCACTCTGCCGAGTGTCGCGCCGGCGTCGGTGACGCGATTATCGCGCGGTGAATTGTCCTCGGCGAACGCCGAACCGGTCACATCGGCGAGGAAATGACGCGGCGTGGCGACGCGGAAGTCGGAGTAGGGCAACAGCGTGTCGGGAAATTCGGGTCTCGGCAGGCCGGCGGCAAAGATCACGATCGGCCACCGGAACGTGACGCGTTGCCCGGCCCGGGTGATGACGATCACCGTGGCGTGCAGCACGGCGGGTGTGAGCGGGATACCGCTGATTACTGCGTCTGCGGCGCGCAGCCCGGCGGCGTCTCGCGGGAAGCGGACCGTGATGGTCGCCGGGCCGAGCTGGCGGATCGGGGCGAGCTGGCGCAGGTCGACGTGAACCGGCGTACCGGTCACGAACGCGCGTGGCGCCAGCATCTGCGGCGCGGGTGATGCCCCCGCCGCGACGGCGGCGGCGATCGTGTACCAGATCGCCTTCATGACCGCACTGCTAGTTATCCACGATCGGAGTCACGTGAAG
>JBOHRZ010000142.1:0-7356 GCA_050732975.1 Gemmatimonadales bacterium | reverse complement strand
GTTCCCTCACGGTCGCCGCCTTGCGGTTCGCTTGGGTCGCTACGACCAACTCCCCAGGGGACTCGCACCCCCAAGTCACTCTCCATGCTGGGCACACAACACAAAGGCCGCGGAGAACCGCGGCCTTCGTGGCGTGGCGTGGCGTGAACCACGCGGCACACTCGAAACGTGGATACACAGTAGTTCGCGGATCGAGCCGAGTCAATGCCAGCGGTGCCGGCGGAGAGACTTGAACTCTCATGGGCTCGCGCCCAGCACGTTTCGAGTGTGCCGCGTCTACCAATTTCGCCACGCCGGCCCCGGGTTCGACATCTGGCAGAACGGGCATTCTGACGCAGGCTCGAGAGGTGCTATGTCACTGGCGGGGGAAACATGGAGCTGGATTGCCGGTCGACGGGTATTCCGCCAACGCAAGTCCAATCGAAATAACGCGTGGCACGAGGGGGCGAGGATGACCATGTCCCAACCGACGACTGACGCGCTTCAATTCGCCGGCAGCGGTCGCCCGCTCTCGACCGCCGGATTCGCCGCGGTCTGTGACGACCTCGGCGTCGGAGCGCCGGAGATCTGGGCGGTGCTGTCGGTCGAGACGGGCGGGTTCGGGTTCCTCGCCGATCGGCGGCCGCAGATCCTGTTCGAGCGCCACGTCTTCCATCGGCTGACCCAGGGCCGGTTCGACGCGACGCATCCCGATATCAGCAACACCAACCCCGGGGGATACGCCGGCCGCGGGGCCGAGTATGGACGGTTGGAGTTGGCGGTGGGGCTCGATCGTGGCGCGGCACTGCAGAGCGCCTCGTGGGGGATCGGGCAGATCATGGGGTTCACCTTCGCCGGCGCCGGGTTCGGGTCGATCGGCGAGATGGTCGACACGATGGTGGGCGGCGAGGACGCGCAACTGATGGCGATGGGGAGGTTGATCGCCGACCAAGGTTGGGGTGAGTCGCTGCGGCGGCGGGACTGGGCGGCGTTTGCGCGCGGGTACAACGGAGAGGCGTACGCGCTGAACGCCTATGACACCCGGCTCGCCGCGGCGTACGCCGGGTACCGGGTCGCGCGCCCCGATCTCTCGCTCCGCGCGGCGCAGGCAGGACTGCTCTTTCTCGGCATCGATCCCGGTCCGGTCGACGGGATGCTGGGGCGGAGGACGCGGGGTGCGGTGATGGTCTTCCAGGAGCGCAACAGACTGCCGATCACGGGGAATCCGGATCCGGAGACGGCCGAAGAGATCATGGCGTCGGCGTTCGGGGCGTGGTCAGGTTGACGGAATCGGTCCCGAGCGGTAGATCATCGTCCCGGGTGTTCCCCGGCGGTCCACATCAGCAGCATGGTACGCGAGGCCCCCGGCTCGGAAGTGACTGTGTCCCTGCTCGACATCATCCGGCATCGTATTGCGCGCGCCTTCGACGCTAGAGCCGCAGTCGTGCTCGTCGTGTTGCTGGCTTCGCCGACCGCCGCGCATTACCGGATCGGGCTGTGAGTGGCGCACCGTCATCGCCGATACGCTCGAAGTGAGTTGCTCACGAACCCGGCCAGATTCAGCCGTTCAATGCGGGCTGTCGGGAACCCAAAGTACAGGCCCCCGAAAGCGTACACAAAGCCGTGCGACGCGGCAACGGCAGCAGTGTAACTGGCGTAGTTCACCTGGCTCGGAAAGTTCGTATCCGTGACCGTTTGCCATGTATCGGAGGACGGGTTGTAAATGTATGCGATCTCGTCCGACGGCGGGGACGAGTCGTGACTTCCAATGAATGCGAGCAGACCATTCGAAACAGCAGCGCCACCAATCAAGGCGGCCGGCAGCGGAGCGCCGGTTGTCCAGGACCCGGTTGATGGGTCGAAGACATCCAGCTCGACGTTGAATGCATATCCGTCCGGATCGCCCTCTTGTCCGCCAACAGCGTAGAGTTTGGCCCCAATGGCTGCGAAGCCACCGAACCAATGACCGTGCGGTGGCGACGGGAGCTGCGCCCATTCCGCGGACGCGGGATCGTACGCATAGAAAGCGTTCGACGCCTCCGATTGAGGTCCACCCAACACGTACAATTTGCCGCCCAATGAGGCCGATGGCCCACCGTTGCCCATGGCGATGGCAGGCGGCAGGTCTGCACCGATCGTCCATTTGTCTGTCGATGGATCATAAATGAACAGTTGGCCGACCGGGCCCAGAAGTCCCCCGCCCCCGGGAACATAGATCATGTTATTGAGCGTGGAGGCGCCCTGTGGCAGAAACCCTGCATGGAAGTCCGCCGGTGGAGCTGCCTTCAAGCTCCAAGAGCCTGTTGTCGGGTCAAACATCGACATCGAACCGGTTGTGCAGCAGCCGAACGGGTTACTATTGCCGCCGATCAGGTAAATCAGGTCGCCGACGCTCACCGCAACTGCCCCCTCGATCGGGTTTGGCAACGGCGCAATTGTATCCCACTTCGGCAAGGCTATGGCCTGTCCAACGACAAAGCTCACCGTGACCAGGATTCCATTGTTCGTCACGCCCAGCGTCGTCGAGTTGATCGGTACGGTCGCCGTGTAGGTCCCGGCGGGCAGCGACCCGGTGGTCACGCTCAAGTTCAGATTGGCGGGCGTGGTCGTGGAAGATGGCGACGCCACCAGCCAGCCGGTGTTCGGTCCTTGGTAGTTAATCGGCCCCGCCGTGATCCCCGCCAGGGTGCCGGGGATCCCATCCGTGATCAGAATCGCGTTCTGCGAGGGAGGATTCGATCCACCGGCCGTCGCATTGAACGTCGCGGTTTGGGAACTCAGCCCGATCGTCGGCTGCTGTGCGATCGCCGTCGTGAAGTGGGAAGTCGCCGAGTACGCGCCCTCGGTGATCGGCGTCCCCGCCGTAAACGCCTGAACCTGCCAGTAGTAGGTCGTACCCGGATTGAGCGTGCCGGCCGGCGGACCGCCGTTGCTATTGATGAATGGATCCGGCAGCGTATGCGAGTTCGTCGTGGTGAATCCCGCCATCACGCACTGGCTGCAGGTAATGGCATTGGCATCCGTCGGGAGTACGCTCGGGTTCGACGCGATCACGAGCCAGTAGTTGGTCGCCCCAGGCACGGCAGACCAAGTGAAGGTCGGAGTCGTCGAGATCCCCGTCGCGCCGTCGGATGGCCCGCTTAGCGTGGGCGCAGGGAGCAGTGAGAGAGTGCTCACGACATAGGTGACGTTGATTCCGATCGGGCTGTTCGAGACGTTGCCAGTGGCGGTTATTGCCACCGTCGCATGGTAGGTCCCATTCGCCAGGCCCGTCGTGTTCGGGCGGATCATCAACGTCGATGGATCGGTCGACGAGCTCAGCGTTGGCGTTCCGAGCCAGCCGCCGGTTTCGCCGGGCTGGTAGGTTACCGTCCCCACTGCTAAGCCGGTCAGCGTCCCCGCCCCGCCGTTGGTGATCGCGACCGTCTTTGCCGCGGGGATTGCGCCCGCGGCCGTCGCGGCGAACGAAATAGACTGCGGACTTGGGGCAATGGAGGGAGCCGGTGGCGGCGCCAGATCCGGGCAACGTTGGCCAACTTGCTCGACTTGGTTCGTCACCGCCTGCTTGATCGCAGTGCGGGTGCGATTCTCCGTCACGTAACTGTCATTGATCGAGTGAAGATCTACACCAGATAGAATCAACTCGATGCCGCTGAGCGGCGCCTCAGTATCCCACGCGTCGGACAGCTCGTTTGTGATCGGGGGGACGCCATTGCCGAGCAAGATTACGCGTAGGATGTCCTCGGACGTGACACCTTGAATGATCATTGAGCTTACGGAAGCCCCTCCAGGACCCTGTTGAATCAGCAACGGCGGCGCAATGGAGACGATGCCGATGCATTCCAGTCTCGTGGCCGGGGTTGTCTGCGCAAGAATCTTCAGGGCATCTGCGGCGACAAGATTGCCTTGTGAATGGGCGATGATCACAACGCGGCTACCACCTGCCAGCACTGATTGCACGATCTGGACCAAATGATTGTCGTCCGCCGTCGGCGGGAGTGTGAGCACAGTCTGGCTGATGACTTGTCGAGCAGACTCTCCGACATCAGCGATGATTCCGAAGCAGGACGCAAGCTGTTGGGCGGTGCTCCAGACACCAACGGCCAAGCTGGCGGCCACGTTGACGATACAGGTGAATGTCAGGCCGCTTTGGACGTTTACGCCGGAATTGTTATAGGAACGACGAACCGGAAACGCAGTTCGATCTTGGTAACCGGCTTCACTGATCAGCGGAGTGAGGTAGTTCGAGATCGTTGCGCTGGCTTGCGTAGGATCGGTGGCGATGCCGTTGACGTAAATGAAGGTCGTCGGCACAACCGGAGCGGCCGAATTCGCCCTGCGCGCAGAGGGACTTGGCAACAGATCCGCGGCTTGAAGACTATCACCGAGCTGGATCATGGCCCGTTGAAGGGCGCCGGCGTCTGTTGCTCCTGAATATGCGAGTGCGCGGGCCGCTTGAAGTTGCCGCTGTGCCTCAGCCGCAGGTAATGTATTGAACATCGCGTCGGTCAGAGCCTGAAGCTGACGATAGCCAGCCATCGGCGATGGGTCGGTGATGATTGACCTCAGCGCGCTGATGAGCGGCGTGGTAGTGGCGTTGGCTGTCAGGATCGTATCTGCCGTCGCAGTCAGCGTCACGTCCTTGGTCACGACGAGTTGTCCCGACGCGGAGATCGTGGTGCTGTCGGCTCGTACCGAGAGATTCTGATAGCCGGATCGTGGAGTGAAGGCGTACTGCACCGTTGTGCCCGCCAGCACCTGTTGCTCGCCAGCACTTGGACTGCCAGCTACGCCCGGACGAACACTGACGGAGAGCGTGTAGAGTAGCGGCGCTACGGTGACCAGCGCTCTACCGCGCTTGCCTTCGCTCGTGGCTGTGATGGTCGCCGTGCCGGACGCGAGGGCCGTAACGAGCCCACTGTCGGAGACGCTGGTCACTGTAGCGTTTGACGTGGACCAGCTGACGACGTGGTTGATTATCCGATGCCCGCTCGCATCAAGTAGCGTCGCGCTCAACTGCAGCGTCGCACCGACCTGGAGGCTCGGCGAATCGGGCGTGACGCTGACCGATGCCACCGCCGGCGGTGGCGGCGGCGTAACACTGTTGTTCCCGCCGCTGCAGCCCACGAGGACGGTGAGCGCGAGCGCGGCGAAGGTTCCGCCCTCACGATGTAAGCGAAAATCGCCGGCAGTCACGCTGTCTCCCATGGAGCCTCGAATGTTTCTGCCGCTGATAGCTCGTCGCGGATGAGGTAACGTACCCGCCCTTCGTTACGTGATCGTCAGTCCTGGCACCGATGTTCGCGACCTCAGCTTGAGGCCCACTAATTCCCGTGGACAGGCCCCTCACCGCAGGAACGGCTTCGACGCAAACCGGACGCCGACACTGAAGTACGGCCCGCTCGCCTCCTCGGTCCGTCCATCGGTCGACCACGCGTCGTCAAACCGCTCATACCGCCATCCCGCCAGACCGTAAATCGGAATACCCCGCGGAGCCTGAACCAGCATCGATGCTTCACCGTCGATTCCGAGGAACTGCATCCCGTTCGTTCCGTCCTTCGTCGGAGCGTTCCCGAATCGGCCCGCCGCGCGGAGCACGACCTGAACTCCGCTGCTGCCGATATCCCAGGTCGACCGCAACCCGGCTCGCCAGAATGACTCCCGGTTGTGCGGATCCTGGCCCGATGTCGAGCGCCTCACATAACCGCCCTCGACGCTGAACACCTGGGCGCCGATGATGAGGTCGGCCTCCTGAGAGAGGTAGTTGCCACTCAGGACCGCCGGAGTGCCGGGATACGACCCGGAGACCGACCGCACGAAGACGGCGATGTTGTCGGTACGGGCGAACAACTCGCCACCGCTGACCGACGTCGATGCGTGGACCGGTCCGGCACTGTCGCTGATGGAAATGCGCAGCGCACTCCCGGTCACCACGCCAACGCGCAGTTCGGGCTTGTGAACTTCCTCCATATTATTGACTGAGGGCGGCACAGGGATCTGCGCCTGCATTGATGACGCCAGAAGTATCACGGCAATCGCAACGTTGAGTTTCACTGATCCTCCATCGCCAGGAAGACAACACCGCGATAGGCGACACGAGCCTGGTCGTTAGCCGCGTTGTTGTCAGTCACTTCTCGCGCCCACTTCTCGCGGACGGCCCGGTTGTATGCCACGTTCGGCTGGATGGTGCGCCCACGGTCCAGGTACCACGATAGGCCGATCGTGCTCAGACCAAGACCGATGCCCCATCCCTCCGCCCGTGAATCGGGGGCAACACCGGCTGTCTTGATGGCATCCGCGCGATATGCCCGTCCGACCGCATAGGCAAACGCGCCGACGAGCAGGCCCGAGACGATGGCCCGAGCCCTGGACGGGGCGGTGCGTTCGGGACGAAGCTCTGACGAATCGTGATGCTGCGCTGTCTGGAGGACAACCGGCGGCGTGACGAAGCGTCCGGCAAGGACCAGATCGATACGATCATCGGACCCGGGATCCGACGCAACCACCGTCAAACGGTACGCTCCGCTCGGATACCTCGGCTGATCGCCCTGCACCGGCGAGAATCGCAATGATCCCCGCTGGGTCGGTCCGATCGAATCGAGCACCTCGCCCAGCCCGGGATCGTCCGGTCGCGCCAGGCGAAGGGTAAACGTTGCCGGTCGTGTTGCCACGACGTTGATGGCAACGCGCCCACTGATGCCGTCAATTGCGGTTGAATCCGGATAGGAGACACTCGCCCCGAACGTGGAGCGTCGAGCGACAGCAAAAAGCGAATCGAGCCCATGCCAGGTCATTTCCTTCGGCAGGGCCGCGGCCGGTGCGATCCGCGCCAGCGCGCGCAATACCAACAATGCGCTGTCAGCGTGCTGGTCCGCTTCACCGGAGGGATAGCGGGATGCGGCGGCGAGTTCGAGGGCCTGGATCCGCTGCGACCGGCGCAGTCCTGGAATTTCGAGCGCCGACCGCGCGATGGAGTCAGCGCCTCGATAATCCAGATCGTCGAAGGCTCGTCGGCCAAGATTGAGGAGATCTTGAGTCGGGTTCTCGGCCTGAGCCGGCAAGCCGATGGCAACGAGGCCGGTGAGCAGGGAAACGATCGACAGCAGTTGAGCGATGTGACGCATCATCGTCCTCACAGAAAGAACTGCGGAAATCGCCGCGGCTACACGCCGGGACAGTTGGCATTGCGCAGAATGCGCTTGTGCGCCCCTGGCGTAACGACCACATCGTCTTCGCGGTCGATACATCCCGGCTGATTGCTTGTGACTCTGATATGAACGGTCCCCGCCGGAACCTTGATATCGACAAATTGATCGATCGGGACGATGTGAACCGTCGGATCGCGATTGATATAGACGAACGTGCCCGGCAACTTCG
>JBOHRZ010000141.1:0-7364 GCA_050732975.1 Gemmatimonadales bacterium | reverse complement strand
GATGCCGCTCCACCGCTGGCGCTCGACAACGAACCCGACGACATCAACTCCGACAGTGTGCAGCTCTACCTTCGTATGCCCGGCGACCGGCCTCACGGATGGCTGATCCGCCCGACCGGCGCCGGCATGATTGTGAGCCGCTCCGCTTCGCAGTTCTCGGACGATGTGCAACCGGAGGGAGCGTGGGCTAGGACGCCAGCGGGCTACCGGATCACGGTCGGCGTTCCCGTGCCGCACATCCAGACTCTCCGCGCCGGCGAGCGCCTCGGCTTCGACTTGATCGTCAACGAGATGCCTCCGGAGCGTGTGCGCCGAGCTGGTCAGCTCGTCTGGAGCGGCGGTCCCGGTTGGGCGTATCTGCGTGGCGATCGCCACGACTCGGCGCAGTTCGGCGAGTTGGAGCTGCGCTGATGACCGTCGCCGGCTTCACGTCAACCGGGAGCAAGCGCCCGGCCGCACTGTTCGGCGACACCGATGAGCGGCTTGAGTCGCGATTGGAGTCGTGCGACGGCTGCACGATTCGCACCGCCGACGGTCGCGAATATCTGGACTTCATGATGTCGCTTGGCGCGATGTCGCTGGGTTACAACCACCGGGACGTCCGGCAGGCCGCAATCGAGGCCCTCGAGCGCGGCGTAGTGGGTTCGCTGTCGCCGACCGACGAAGAGGCGCTTGCCAGCGAACTCGCCGCGGTCATTCCCTGGTGCGAATCGGTCCGGTTCCTCAAGACCGGCGCCGAGGCCGTCGCCGCCGCAGTGCGAATCGCCCGTACCGCCACCGGCCGCGACCTGGTTCTCGGATGCGGCTACCATGGCTGGCTCGACTGGTGTTCCGCCGAACCGGGCGTGCCGACCGCCGTGACCCGCCTGTACGCCACGATTCCGTTCAACAACACCGATCGAACTCGCGACGCCATTCGTGCCGCCGGCACGCGACTCGCCTGCGTGGTGATCGAACCCGTTATCGACGGCCCGCCCGACGCCGAGTGGCTGGCGCTCCTCCGAGATGAGTGCACCGGGACCGGGGCGCTGCTGATCTTCGACGAAGTGAAAACGGCCTTCCGGCTCGCCACCGGCGGCGCTGCCGAGCGCTGGGGCGTTCGCCCGGATCTCATGGTGCTCGGCAAGGCCATGGCAAGCGGCTTTCCGCTGGCCGCCGTCGGCGGTCCAGCTCACTTCATGAAGGCGGTCGAGCGGACCTGGATTTCGTCGACGGCCGCCACGGAGTTCGTTTCGTTCGCCGCCGCGCGCGCCACGGTCGCCGCGTTCGGCCGCGAGCGCGTCGCCGGGCACCTGGAGCGAATCGGCAATCGCCTCCTCGAAGGGCTGCAACGGATTGTCGTCGACAACCCGAGACTCGGCATCGACGCGGCCGGCCTGCCGCAAATGTGCTATCTCCGCTACGCCGACGAGAGTCTTGGCCAGCGCGTCGCGGTTGCCTGCGCCGACCGCGGCCTCCTGTTCAAGCGAAACGCCTACAACTTCGTGTCCCTGGCGCACGACGATGCCGCGATCGATCGTGCTCTCGCGATCCTCGGCGAGATATTGGCGTCATGCTGATCGACGTGCATGCGCACTTCTTCCACCCGACCGGTCCGCGCGCCGACTGGGCCGAGCGCAATGCGTCGCGCCTCCGCGCGGGCGAACAGATCGGGATCACCCGCCATGTCGCCTCGATTCTCGGGAGCTGGGGACGCACGTCGCCGACGTATTTCCCCTCAGCTGCGGACATCGTCGCCGGGAACGACGCGCTGCTGGCGCTGATCGCGGAGCATCCCGACCGGATCCGGGGTTACGCCTGCGTCAATCCCAACTACACCGAGCACGCCGTGGCCGAGATCGACCGCTGTCTCGCCGCCGGGATGATCGGCATCAAGCTCGCCGCGAGCCGGCGTGCGAACGATCCCCTTCTCGACCCGATCTGCGAACGAGCCCTCGGGCATCGCGTGCCGATCCTGCACCATATCTGGCAGCACCGTCGCACCGAGTGGCTCGGCCAGGAGGCATCCGACGCCGTCGAGCTCGGCGAACTCGCGGTGCGGCATCGCGACGTGGCGTTCATTCTGGCGCATATCGGCGGCGGCGGCGATTGGCAACATTCGCTGCGTGCCGTTCGCCCGCTCGACAACGTATACGTTGATCTCTCCGGAAGCGGCGTCGACGGCGGCATGCTGGAGGCATGTCTCTCCGCGGTCGGCGCGGAACGGCTTCTCTGGGGATGCGACATCACCATGTGCACCGGTTGGGGGAAGCTGCGCCACCTCGAACGAGTGCTGTCGCTCGACGACATCGAGCGGGTCCGCTGGCGTAACGCCGCCAGGATCTTTCCGGCGGGACTTTCATGAGTCAGATCGACATCAACACGTTCATCGGCGCGTACCCTTGGCGCGACGTCGGCCCGGCGAACGCCGACGACCTGCTGCGCGAGATGCTTCGCTGCGGCAGCAGCGCGGCCTGGGTGTCGCACCTCGCCGCAATGTTCCGCTACGATCCGATGGCCTCCAACGCCGAGCTCTACGCGATGCACTATCGCGACGCACGGCTGCATCCGGTGCCCGCGGTGCATCCTGGACTCCCAGGCTGGGAAGCAGCGCTTGACGAGGCGATCGATCGCAACGCACCAGCGGTCCGCGCCGACCCGATGTTCTACGGCCTCGCACCCGCCGGTGACGAAATGCGACGGCTCGTCGCCGCGTGCGCCGAGCACGGCATTCCGTTGATGATCGCAGTGCGCCTCGAAGACATTCGCCAGCGGCATCCCAATGATCGCGCGGGCGATCTCCCCTCCTGGGCGGTGCGCCAACTGGTGCGCAGCCATCCGGATGTTCGCCTGATCATCACCCACGCCGACCGCGAATTCGTCGAGCAGGTGCACTTCGGCTCCACGCCGGCCGAAGCGTCGCGGATTCTCTGGGATATCTGCTGGATCTGGGGGCCACCCGAGGATCACCTCGAGCTGCTGCTCCGCACGGTCGGCCCGGACCGCTTCGCGTTCGGGACGGGAATGCCGCTCCGCCTCCCCGAAGCGGCGCTCGCGAAGGTCGACCTGCTCAATCTCGATGTCGCGTCACGCGAGCGGCTCGTGGCCGGCAATGTCGGGCATTTCGTCAGGGTCGATCCGTCGGCCTGATCCCATCGTCATCCCGAGGAAGCACAGCGAGCGAGGGATCGGCTTGTTCGACGGCGTCGCCGCCTATTGCCAATAGCCTCCAGCCGGTCGCTCGGCCGGGAGCCGCCCCAGCCAGTCGAGCGCCGGCTCGCCGATTGGCGCCCCCGGTGGAACATCCGGTTGCGCCACCGGCGACACGGTGCCGGCCGGCCGGCTCATGAAACGGTGAATATCCTCTGCCAGTAGCGTGGCGTTTGCCCGGGCGGCCACGTCGCCCATCGCGACCCGTCGGGTCAGCACCGTGGCCCGTTGCTGCAAGGCGTAATTCGCCAACGCGCGCACGTCCGCCATCGGCGCGTTGCCGGCGAGACTCAGCAGTTGGTCGACCACCACCCGTTCGATCGCCCGCTTGATCGCCGCCTGATACGGGCCCGCCACCGGCGCGTCGAACGCGGTCGCGACCACGGTGTCGATCACCGCATCGAGGCCTGGCAGTGCCGGATCGAGTGCGTGCTGCTCCACCAACCGCGTCGCCCGCTCCGACGAGAGGATCGTTCCGACCACGTGCTGCGCCGCGACCACCGCCGGCGTCACGTCGTCGAACGCCGGGCCGGTGTTGCGCGGAAACAGCTCCCGCGTCGCGTCGTAACCTTCCGGCCTCGGCGGAATGATCCGCAACAGCGTGTCGGGAAGCGCCAGAGCCGACGGGCGCAACACCCGCATCAGCGCCGACAAGGCCGCATTCTGTTCCCGGGCCGTCGCCCGCCGGAACGCCTCGCGCCCGTCGCCCCGCAAGGCATAGGTGTAGTGGATGCCGCCCAGCGCACTCGCCGCCGCTTCGGCCTGGTAGCGGTGGTACATATAGAGCGGCACCAGCGCTTCTTCGATCTGCGCCAGTGGTGTCCTGAGCTTGATCGCATTGACGCCGAACGTGCGCAGCGCCGAGGCGCGAATCGCCATGATCCGATCGAGTTCAGCAGCCGGCTCGGTCCCGTTCGACCACTGATCGGCCCGCGGGTTGACGTCGATGTCCTGATTGGTCTGGTAGCGCAGATCGTGCGCGTACGCGGTGTCGAGGATCGCGTCAAGCGCTCGCGACACGTTGGTGCCGGCAGGAAAGTCCTGATACCCGTACGCGATCGACACCTTGTCCCACGCCCCGATGCCGTCGGCATAGACCTTCGAGATGTCGAGCGTGCCGTCGGCCCTGAGGGTCAGCAGCGGCGCGGGATAATCCATCACGCTGATCCGGCCGGAATCGCTGTCGTAATAGTTGTGATCGAGACCGAGACTGTGGCCGGTCTCGTGCGCCGCGAGCTGCTTGAGGCGCTGCAGCACCCACGCCTGGATCTCGGGCGCCTGCTCGGTGCCGTTCTGGTATGGTTGCAGCAGCCCCTCGGCGATCAGCCAGTCCTGGCGTACCCGCAACGATCCCAGGGTCACCACGCCCTTGAGGATCTCGCCGGTGCGTGGATCGATCACGCCGCCGCCGTAACTCCAGCCCCGCGTCGAGCGGTTGACCCAGTCGATGATGTTGTACCGGATGTCGAGCGGCGACGCGCCCGGTGGCAGCAGCTTCACCTGGAACGCATTGCGGTAGCCGGCGGCAGTGAACGCCTGGTTCCACCACCCCGCGCCCTCGAGCAACGCCGAGCGCATCGGCTCCGGCGTGCCCGGGTCGATGTAATAGATGATCGGCTTGACGGGATCGCTCATCTCCGCGGTGGGATCGCGCTTCGCCAGGCGGTGTCGAGTGATGAATCGCTGCGTGAGCGATTGTCCGAGCGGCGCCGAATAGTCCTGCCAGGAAAACGGACCGTATCCCGAACTCGGGTCGTAGGTTCGCGGCGTGAACCCTGACGTGTCGGGAAGCTGGATGAACGAATGGTGCAGCCGCAGCGTGGCCGCGTCGGGCGTCGCCGAGACGGCCCCGACGCCCTGGAAGTACGCCATCCCGCCGCCGGTATTGCCGTGGCCGCCCGACTGCCGCACGAAGGTGAGTTCGGCCTCCATTTCGGTATTCTCGGGGAAGTTCTCCGTCATCGGCATCGAGATGGCGCTGCGATCGGCTTCGAGCTTGTAGCTTCCCGGGCCGAGCCGCTGGGCGATCTCCGCGGGATCGTGCAGCAGGTAATCGTTCATTTCGACCAGGACACGCCGGCCGCCGTCGCTGGCCGCCGCGAGCGGGAAGCCCCACAACACCGATGGAGCGAACGCGTCGTGCACGTCCGCGATCTCGGCCGAATCACGGCTCAGCGAGCGGTAATTGAGGTTGGGCTGCACCATCAGCACCTTGCGCCCGATCCGCTCGAACCGCACCATCCGCTCGCCGGTCACGGCGCCACGATCGAGGCCGATGTCGTTGGATCCGAGGCCACTGGCGAGCCCATCCATGTCGAGAACGTCGGTGTCGAGACGTGGAACCTCCATGTAGAGGGTGCCGGCGTCGGCGTTCCAGTAAAGCGGGAAGAAGCCGTCGAGCTTGCGCATCCCGGCGGTCTTCGCCTCGATGGTCGGCAGCGGCGCCGGCTTGCCGCCGGTGGAATCCTGCGCGCGGGCCGTGACTGGCAGCGAGCTGAAGACGACGGCCGCGACGAGCGTGATACGGCTGAGCATCATGAGGGCGATCCGTGTGGTGGTCGGGACGACGGCGTCATAACGCCGGGGATGCCTGAAATACTACCACGCTGTGTCGACTTCGCTAATCGGGTGCCCGCCATGCGTCGGACGGGAACCGAACCGCTGACCAGTGCTCAGCGTCGTGTGCCGGCCAACCCCAACGCGACGCCGTTGGTCCAGCCGAAGCCGTCCTGGGTGGGATATTCGCCGCCGCCCGCAGGCAGCGTGAGGTCCATGACGTTGTACTTCTCTTCCATTCTGCCGGTCGCCCGATAGGTGCGTCGATTGAGCACCAGCCATCGGCTCCGGGCGGTGTCGGCCAGGGTACTGTCGCCGTACCGCTCCAGTCCTCGGATGGCCAGCCATTGCAGCGGCGGCCACCCGTTGGGGGCGTCCCATTGCTGACCCGACCGGATCCGGGTGGTGACGAACCCACCCGGCTGGAGGAAGTGGCGCCGCAGGCGTCGGCTCACCGCGGCGGCCTGCGCCGGAGTCGCCAGCCCGAAGTAGAGCGGATAGACTGCGGCCAGCGTCGGGCGTTCGACGACGCGCGTGCCCGTACGCCAGCGGACGTCGTAGAAGAAGCCGCTGTCAGGATCGAACGCCGCAGCCAGTAACGCTGCGCGCCGCGCGGCAGCCTCCGCGGCGAAGCGGCGAGCCACGTCGACATCGCCAGACTCCCCCCGATACGCGCTCAGCGCCGCAATGAGCCGCTCTTCGCTGTAGAGCAGGCAGTTGAGGTCCACCGGAATGAGCTCGGTGGTCTCCAACGTCGTCAGATCGGACGGGTCGCGCATCCAGCGGCTGGAAAAATCCCAGCCGCTTTCGGCGGCCGCCCGGACGTTGCGGAAGAAGGCCTCGCGACGTTGGGCCGGGAGGCGAGCCGCGGCGTTGACGTCCTCGCGATACGATTCGGGACGCGGGGTGGCCAGATCGTCCCAGTACCGGTTGAGCACGGCGCCGTTCGGCAGTCGCGCCGCGCGCCGGTAAGCGTGCCCGGGCGCGAGCGTGGCGGCGCCATCCATCCAGAAGGCGTGTTCGCGCTTCAGTGCATCAACGTACCCGAGCACGTGCGCGGTGTCCGTGGCCTCGGCGTACAACCCTACCATCACGGCGAAGAACGGCGGCTGGCTCCGGCTCAGATAGTAGGTGCGATTCCCGTTGGGAATGTGGCCGACGGTGCGGATGAGATACGCGAAGTTGCCGAGCATGTCGCGGACAAGATCCAGTCGCCCGCTCTGAACCAGGCCAAGCATGGTGAAGTAACTGTCCCAGTAGTAGACCTCGCGGAATCGCCCACCGGGAACCACGTATGGATCCGGCAGCGGGATCAGCGAGGAGTGCTTGATCAACGACCCCGGATCTGCGGGCGGGCCGCGAGTCAGCACCGGCCAGAGCGCCCGGAGGTGCTGTTCCATCGTTTGTGACGTGTCGGTGGTGAAGGTGTCGACGGGCGCAGGTGGTGCCATGAAATATTGCGCGACGAATGCTCGCAGGTCGAATCCTGCCCGGCCGCGCGCAGCGACATATCGCGCCAAGACGTCACGCGCCGGCAACCGCAGCTCGGCGTCGACAAAGGTCTTGGAATCCGGAAAGACACTGTCGAGCTGGACAGCGCGGAAGAGCGGGCCGAGATC
>JBOHRZ010000140.1:0-7411 GCA_050732975.1 Gemmatimonadales bacterium | reverse complement strand
CGCGCGTGGCCGCCTCTCGCACCAGCAGCGTTTCGACGCCGGGTGCGGTGGTCGCGAAACAGGTGAACCCGCCGACTGCCATGGTGGATAGTAGCGCGATACCCTTGTGATCCCGAGTGAAGCGAGGGATCTTCTCGCGCACACGCCGACACCGGAGCGCCACCGTGCCCGCGCAGAGCCCGATCACCACGTTCCTTCGCCATCACTACCGTCACTTCAACGCCGCGACGCTGATCGACGCGACCGACGGGTACATCCGGCACCTCGACGCCGGCGGCACGATGATGATCACGCTGGCCGGGGCGATGAGCACAGCGGAGCTGGGATTGTCGCTCGCCGAGATGATCCGGCGCGACAAGGTGCAGGCGATCACCTGTACCGGCGCAAACCTCGAAGAAGACATCTTCAATCTCGTGGCGCACGACTACTACGAACGGGTGCCGCACTACCGCGATCTGACGCCCGAGGCGGAGAAGGCTCTCCTCGACCGGCACATGAACCGGGTCACCGACACCTGCATCCCGGAGATGGAGGCGATGCGACGGCTCGAAGGCGCCGTGCTCGAGGAGTGGATGGCCGCCGACAAGGCCGGTGAGCGCCACTTCCCGCACGAGTTCTTCTACCGGGTGCTCCGGAGCGGCAAACTCGAGAAGCATTACCAGATCGACCCGAAGGATTCATGGATGCTCGCCGCGTGCGAGAAGAACCTGCCGATCTGGGTGCCGGGGTGGGAAGACTCGACGCTGGGCAACATGTATTCGGGGCATTGCATCACCGGCGACATCAAGAGGGTGCACACGGTGCGCACCGGCATCGAGTACATGATGACGCTGGCACAGTGGTACATGGCCAATAGCGGGGATGGCGGGATCGGATTCTTCCAGATCGGCGGCGGGATCGCGGGCGACTTCCCGATCTGCGTGGTGCCGATGCTGCACCAGGATCTGCAGCGCCCTGACGTGCCGGTGTGGGCCTACTTCTGCCAGATCTCGGATTCCACGACGAGCTACGGGTCGTACTCCGGCGCGGTTCCCAATGAGAAGATCACCTGGGGCAAGCTGGGCGTCGACACGCCGAAGTACATCATCGAAAGCGACGCCAGCATCGTGGCGCCGTTGATGTTCGCGATGATCCTGGAGCAGGGGTGAGGGGTGCGGGGTGAGTTCGGCTATTCCTGTTCCGGTAAATCGCCGCCCAGGCCAGCGTCAGGGCGCCGAGTCGCGACGAGGCGACTCACCGGAGCGGCCGGTGTGGAGCGAATCCATGCGATGGCGCAAAGAATCAATCTGCTGCGGCGTGTAGATCCTGACCATGCTTGAGTTCGGCCCGCGGGATCCGCCATTGGCGCCGATGCCGAGATCCTGGGGCCACGGCTGCCCCGCCGGGATGCGATGCACGTCGCGCAACAGGCGGTCGGCGGCAAAGATCGGCGCCATGAAGGGCCGGATGTCCGTCGGCTTGTAGACCGGATCGCTGGTGATGACCCGGAAGCCGAAGTTGGTACCGGGTGCGCTGTTCCGGACCGTGATCAGGAGGTGTACCGAGTCGGATTCGTCGCGGCGAAAGCTCAGGTAGACCACTACGTCGGCGTTCGGCTCGGCTTGGCTACGGCCGCGCCCGCGCGACGACTGAATCTGGCTGTCGATAGTGACCTCCTGCCATTCGCCGGGGCGGCTGAGGCGACGCGAGAGTTCGACGGCCGCGTCGTGCGCCAGGGCACGCAGCGTCGAATCTTCGCGCCGCGTGGATATTGCGATCGCGACGTGCTGCGGTGTCGATCCACCGGCCGCGGGCGTCACCGGCGCGACCGGCGCGCCAGGCATCGGCGGCGGCTCGCCGCCACGCCCCCGCCCGCCGTAGAGTTCGCCGAGCCGCTCACGGATCAGCGAATCGGTCAGGTGCAATTCGACGTCGAGCGGTACCGTGTCGATCGCTTTCGCCACCGCCGGCTTTTTCTGATACGTGGGATCGATCTGCGCCAGCTGGTCGCGGAATGCCTCGGCGATGTTGAGCGAGTCCTGGTGGGTCAGCGGTCGTACCGGCAGCGTGGCGCTGAGCTCGGTATCGCTGCCGCCTCGGTTCGCCGCGGTGGTGTCGATGCCCGCTGCCTTCACGCCGCGTCCGTTCACCCACCAGAAGCCGAGGGCGACGAGCGCCACGACGCCCGCGCTGGCGAGCGTGATCGGCAGCATGGACGGGCGCCGGGTGCGTTGCGCGGTCAGCCCGCGATGGACGTCCGCCGCCATCGCGCCGGAAATCCGGTCCAGTTCGGTGATCACCGCCTGCGCGTCGGGCGGACGGTCGTCCGGCGCCTTGGCCAGAAGATGCTGCACCAGGTCGGAAAATGCCTGCGGCACATCGGGGAGCGACTCGTGCAGCGGCTCGGGGATGCGGGTGAGCTGCGCGGCCATGGTCGCCGTCGGCGATGGCGCCGCGAAGGGCGACGCACCGCTCAACAGCTCGTAGGCGAGGAGGCCCACCGCGTAGAGATCGACGCGCTGGTCGGCCTTGGGATCGGCGGCGAGTTGCTCCGGCGCCATGTATGCGGGGGTGCCGATCGCCATTCCCGACGTGGTGTGGCCCGGACCCGTAAGCGACAGCGCGGCGTTGAGCGCCTTGGCGACGCCGAAATCGGTGACCACGGCGTGCCGGCCGTCGTACAGGATGTTGCCCGGCTTGATGTCGCGATGGATCACGCCGCGAGAGTGGGCGTACGCCAGCGCCTCGACCACGTCATGGAGGATCGGGAGCACTTCCGCGAACTTCATCGGCCCGGAACGCTGCATCCGGTTGCGCAATGATTCGCCGTGGATGAACGGCATGGTGAACCAGAGCAGTTCGCCGTGCTCGCCGGCGTGCAGCAGCGGGACGATGTATGGGTGCGACAACCGGGCGGCAAGTTGTACTTCCCGCCGGAACCGGTCGCGGTTGACGCCGGCGGCGAGGTCGGTCGGGAGGACCTTGATGACGACCTCGCGACCGAGGGCGTGCTCCCGGGCGACGAACACCCGGCTCATGCCGCCACCGGTGAGCTCCCGCTCGATGGTGTAGGCATCGCCCAGTGCGTTCTTGAGTTCGTCAACCAGCTTGTCGGCCACCAGGCGTCCTGGGCGTTCGGGAATCGGGTCTTCCGGCAAGAACCGGCCCGAGTCCGGGCCGGCTCCGCAGAATATACGGCTGAGGCATGTCAGGGGCTGAAATGCTGCAGTCCCCGGGCAGTTGGATGCGTGAAGGGGCGATGTCGTTGGCGGGACGCCGGCCGGCGGCATCGTGGGCTTCCGGATCAACCGCGGGTTGAGTATTCATGTGGGGGAAATCAGCGTCGAGCCGAAGTAGCCCTGGAGAGTCACGACCGTGAATCATGCTCTGCCCGAATACCGCTATATCGTCGAGTTCCTCATCGCGTTCCTGGTGATCTTCGTCATTGCCAACATCGTGGCGGCGATGAACGGCTACCGGGAGAAGTGACGCTCCGGGCAAAGCCCGGAGCGTCATCCCGAGCTCGCACAGCGAGCGAGGGATCTCCAGAGTCGCCGGGACGGAGCATCCGGCGCAGTCCCGCCAGAGATCCCTCGCTCCGCTCGGGATGACACCAGGCTCCCACTACAGCTCCAGCAGCTTCCCTTTGTCGAGAATCGCCCAGCAGCAGAGCGCCACGTGGGTTTCATGGCCGTCGATCAGCTTGCGGGCCGTATCGCGATGAATCCCCTTGAAGACCACTTTCGCCACCCGCGCCACGCCGGCATCGCCTTCGGGCCAGATGCGCGGGTGCCCGAATCCGAAAATCGCGATCATATGCGCGCTCCAGAGTCCGAGACCGCGGAGCGCTACAATCTCGGCGAGAAGCTGATCCGCGGAGAGGTCGCGCCAGCGACGGCGCGGGTCGCCGTGCTCGGCGACGAACCGACCCCAGTGCGCGATGGCCTTCCGTTTAGCGCGCGAAAGCGAGTGGGACGGCGGCGCGTCTTCTGGGGTGCTCATTGCCCAGGCGATGATCCCATCGATGTCGCCGTGCGCGTCGAGCAGCGTCTGCATGATCGAGCGCGCCGCGGCGGTCGATACCAGTTGGGCGATGATGGTCCGTACTACGAGGTGGGAGAGCGGTCGCCGGTCGGGAATCACCCGTTCGATCGGGTGGGCCAGTTTCACGAGGCGCGCCAGGCGCGGATGGCGCCGGGAGAGTTCCCGCCGCGCTTCGGCATGAGGATCCCGCCGGGGCTTGGCGGTGCCGCCCAGGCGGGTGGCGTCGCGGCGACGAGGCACGACCAAAGCTAAGCCGGAGCGGAAGATGGCCGATCCCCAGGCGGCCGGCACCGTGTTACGGCTTCGCTCCGCTATTCGCTGGCCGCGGCCCGATACCGGCACGCCCGTGAGGGATGGCTGGACTGCGCGGGAAAGTTCGCCGGGGACCATCAACGCATCGTCAACACGTTGCCAGGCGTCGCGGGCCGCCTCCAAGGAAGTAGGTTCAGAACATCCGCATCCGAACCAATGAGGGCAGCCATGAAGATCCGTGTCGTGTCCGGCGTCATCGTCGCACTGAGTCTCGCGGGTGGCGCCGGGGCACAGACCCCTGCCGCCAACACTTCAGCCGATCCCTTCCTCTGGCTTGAAGCCCAGCACGGCGCGCGGGCCATGGCGTGGGTCGACTCCCAGAACGTGAGGACGATGGCGGTGCTCGAGAAGGACCCGCACTACGCCGCCCTGTATCGCGATGCTCTGGCGATCGCGCAGGCGAGCGACCGGATTCCGTACGTCTCGTTCATCGGTGGGGCGCTGTACAACTTCTGGCAGGACAGCACGCACGTGCGCGGGATCTGGCGGCGCACCACGATGGCGAGCTATCGCACCGCCAAGCCGCAATGGACCACGGTGCTCGATCTCGATTCACTGGCGCGGGCCGAGAAGGCGAACTGGGTCTGGGAAGGGGCCAATTGCGCCGAGCCGGCGGAGCGCCGGTGCATGATCGGCCTGTCCGACGGCGGTGAAGACGCCAGGACGGCGCGCGAGTTCGATCTGACGACTCGCCGGTTTGTCACGGGCGGGTTCGTGCTGCCGCGCGGCAAGCAGGACTATACCTGGGTCGGTGAAGACACCCTGCTGGTGTCGCGCGAGTGGAATCCTGGCGAGCTGACGGCGTCGGGCTATCCGTACATCGTCAAGCGGCTGGCGCGGGGTCAGCCGCTATCGAGCGCGGTCGAGGTTTTCCGGGGTACGGCGAAGGACGGCGGCTATGGTGTGTCGCCGGTGACGATCGAGGACGGGACCGGACACCGCGCGGTGTTCATCGTACGACCGATCAGCACGTTCGAATCCGAGAAATACATCGTCGGGCCCCACGGTACGGCGAAGCTGGCGATTCCGCTCAAGGCCGACTTCACCGCAATGATGGACGGGCAGGTCGTGGTGCACCTGTCGGAAGCGTGGAATGTTGGCGCCATACACATCGGCGCGGGGTCGCTCGCCTCATTCGACGCGGCGCAGGCGGCGGCACACCCCGATCGTCTGGCGCCGGTCGCCGTCTTCGAACCGGGGCCTCGCGAATCGACGGACGGAGCCGCGGCCACCCGGGATCGCCTGGTTGCGAGCGTCTACCAGAACGTACGCGGCCGGGTGTTCGTGTTCTCCCGATCGCCCGACGGCACCTGGTCGCACGTTCGCCTTCCCTTGCCCGACAACCTTTCCACCGGGATCATCGACACCGACGTCCACGGCAGCGACGTGTTCGTCAACGTGGCGGGATTTCTCACGCCGAGCAGTGTCTCCCTGGCCGACGCGCACACCCGTACGGTCTCGACGATCAAGACGCTGCCGTCGCAGTTCGACGCCTCGCGCGACACTGTCGAGCAGCTCGAGGCCACGTCGAAGGACGGCACGCGCGTTCCCTACTTCGTGGTGCACCCGAAGGGGATGAAACGCGACGGTTCCAATCCGACGATCCTCAACGCCTACGGCGGTTTCGAGGTCTCGGAGACGCCGAGCTATTCGGCGATGATCGGCAAGCTGTGGCTGGAGCGCGGCGGCGTGTTCGTGCTGGCCAACATTCGTGGCGGCGGAGAATTCGGTCCGGCATGGCACGAAGCCGGGCTCACGACGCACCGGCAGGTGATCTACGACGACTTCGCCGCGGTGGCCCAGAATCTGATCGCGCAGAAGATCACCTCGACGCCACGGCTGGGCATCATGGGCGGATCGAACGGCGGACTGCTGATGGGCGTGGAGATGACGGAGCATCCCGACCTCTGGGGCGCGGTCGACATCGAGGTGCCGCTGCTCGACATGCTGCGCTACGAGCAGATCGACGCCGGGGCGTCGTGGGTCGGCGAATACGGCAGCGTATCGAACCCGGCGGAGCGCGCGTTCTGGGAGAAGACCTCGCCGTACCAGAACCTGCGCAAGGGGGTGAAGTATCCGGAACCGCTGATCTGGACCACGACCAAGGACGACCGGGTCGGACCGCAGCACGCGCGCAAATTCGCGGCGAAGATGGCCTCGTTCGGCGAGCCGTACCTGTTCTTCGAGGTGACGGAAGGCGGCCATGGCGCGGGTGCGAACCTGAAGGAGCGGGCGCACACGAGCGCGCTGGAGTTCACCTACTTCGCGCGGCAGTTGATGAAGTAGACCGGACGGCTGCGCCGGTCGATGGCGTGTGCCGACGCCAGTAGTCCCAGATGAGCACCATGGCCAGGGTGTCGAGCTTGCAGTAGCGCTTCAACAGCGTGCGGTACCCGGCGACCAGCTCCGGATCGTGCCGCTCGGCGCCGTAGAGCATCGCCTGGTACGCCCGCATCGCGCCGGTGCCCTCGGCCACATCCAGGGTGGTGCCGGCTACGGTAAGCGAAGGCAGCGATTCGTATGGCCCCGTGCCGTCGGCGATCTCGAACGCATCGGCACCGAACCACTCCCTGAATCGGCGCCGCATCATCTCGTCACGAGCCCACAACCCGTCGAGTATCACCTTGATGCTGGTGCGCCCGGTACCGGGCAACACGAAATACTTCTCACAGAGCTTGTTCATGTCGCACAGGCGTCCCGGTGCGTCAGCGCTTCCGATCAGCCGCTGCATCCAGTCGCGCAGTTCAGGTCCGCCGACACCGTACCGCTCCATCTGATCGGCGACGCCCTTGAGCGTCGTCCGCTCGTGCGTGGCCCACATCAGCACTGTGCCTTCGTCGCCGATGGCTCGGCGGAGCGATTCGACAAACTCGAGACAGGGCCAGGTGTCACGGTCGTTGAGCCATCCGGCGTGGTGGATCGGTCCGTCTGCGACGGCGATGCTGTGGCAGCTCCATTGAAATCCGATCATCTCGAACGGCCGCATCCCGGCGTGATACGGCAAGGCGAGCGCCGAGGTCTCGAAGTCGATGAAGTGCAGAGGATAGACCCAGGCGGCCAGGAGATGGTTCAGCGT
>JBOHRZ010000139.1:0-7444 GCA_050732975.1 Gemmatimonadales bacterium | reverse complement strand
TCGGTCGGCCATGGTACCACGCCGTGACCTTGCCCTGCTCGCCGATGCGCTGTGGCGCGATCAGCGTCACGAAGTGGGCGTCGCCATCATTGCGTATCGCGGGCGATTGTCCGCCCTGCGTCACGCTGTCGAGCACCAGCGGCGCCATCAGGTCGATCTGCATCTCCCCCGCCGGCCGGACGACCCGGTAGGTGATCGTATTCCAACCGGCGATGGTGCTGTCGGCGGGATGCACCGCGACATGCAGGTCGTAGAAGGTCACGTCCCACCAGGTGCGCGCCGGGGCGGTGGTCGAACCGCGCAGGGAATCGGCGTGGGTGAACGTGCGAGGTCGCTGGGCCGCGGCCGGAACGGCGTGCCCGAGCAGCAACGCGCCACTGCAGAAGGCCGTGACGAGGCGGATCGTGGAGCCTCCGCGATCGACGGGCGTCACGGCAGCGTCTCCACCCTGAGATGCGTCGGGTATTGCGCGGTGTGCCAGATGCGATGGGTTTGGGCGCGGAAATCGCCGTCGCGAGCGTCGAAGATGTTCGGCACCCAGGTCTGCGGATTGCGATCGTACAGTGGGAACCAGCTGCTCTGAATCTGAATCATGATGCGATGGCCTCGGCGAAAACGATAGAGCTGGTCGTGCAGATCGACATCGAACCGGGTGACGGTGTTCGCCGGGATCGGTGCCGGCTGCGTGAAGCTGTTCCCATAGCGGCCCCTCATGATGTCGCCGTTGACCATCAGTTGGTACCCGGTCCCGTTCGAGCCGGCACTGTCCGGGAAGACGTCGATGAGCTTGACCACCCAGTCCGCGTCGCTGCCGGTGGTCGACGCGAAGAGATGCGCCACCACCGGTCCCGCGATCGTGAAGTCACCGGTCAGTGGCGGCGTCTGCCAGCTCAGCACTCCCGCGTCCGCGGCGAAGCGCTGATCCTCCTCCATCCAGGTTGCCCATCCCGATTCGTCGTCGGGGCGTGGAACGTATGGTACCGGATGCGCTGGATCCGAGCGGAAGGCATCGAAGGCGGCGGTGTGCGTCGTGTCGGCTGCGGCCGGGCCGCCGTGTGCGATGGCCGGTAGCTCGAAGGAAATCTCGCCGTCCGCTCCAAGAAAGAGATCGCGCCGGGCCACACCCGCGGGTGGCCAGTGGTCGAAGCGGTGCCACTGGTTCTCGCCGGTTTCGTAGACCCACGCGCCGGGAAACCGAATGTCGCCGGTACCGTGCAGGTAGTAGGCGAACCACGGCCGCTCGATGCTGTCGCGAAAGAACACCGCGGGTTGGTTCCCCAGCGCCACCGGCCCCACCGAATCCCGGACACCCTGCGCCCATTCGCCGTGGGTCCACGGGCCAAGCACCATGCCGTTGATGCCGGCGGTGTCGCCGCGTTCTACGGCGCGATAGGCGTACTGGGCGCCGTAGAGATCTTCCGCGTCCCAGAAGCCACCCACGAAGAGAGTTGGCACGGTCGGTTTGTCGAGGAAATGACTCAGCGCCTTTGACTGCCAGTACTGGTCGTACGTCGGATGATTCCGGAAGTCGATCCACGACGGCTCGTTGGCGACACCAGTGGCGGCACCGATTGCCGCCAGCGTGCCCTTACCAAGGTAGAACTGGTACTGATCGCCGTCAGGAACCGTCGGCGGATGATTTCCTTCGATCCACGCCGCCCAGGCAACGCCCTGAGTTTCGCGGAAGGCGCCCTGGTGGAAGAAATCATCTCCCATCCAGGCATCGGCCACCGGCGCCTGCGGTGATACCGCCTTGAGGGCTGGATGGGGATCGATCTCTCCCATGGCAGCGAGCCAGCCGCGATACGAGACGCCGATCAGGCCGACGCGGCCGTTATTGCGGGCCAGATGCTTGACCAGCCAGTCGATCGTGTCCCAGGTGTCGGTGGATTCGTCGGTGGTTCCGGTGTTGCGGGGATCGTCCGCGGTCCGGCCTCTGGTGGTGACAAACTTGCCACCCGAGTGATAGCGACCCCGCACATCCTCGGCGACGAAGATGTAGCCGTCGTGCGCCAACGACCGATAGGCGAGCGGCAGCGTGGTCGACGCCAGCTCACGCGATGCATCGAACGGAGTGCGAATGAGCAGGATCGGCACCGGCGTGGCATCGTCGCGGGGAACGAGCGCCACGGCGTGGAGCTGCACGCCATCGCGCATCGGAATGGTCAAGTCCCGGCGGGTGAAGCGCGGCTGACCGGCGCCGGAAGCGCCGCGCCCCGTGCACCCGGTCACCAACCACGCGACCAGCGCGGTGACACCAGCGTGCGCCAACCTACCGGTGGACATCTTCCGACCTCTGGCAGCGGAGTTCCCCAAGCTTAATCGCTACCATGCCCGGCGCGGTGCGCGGTTGGGTTCCGCGTGCCTGGCGGATACCATTGGTGGCCACCTGACCAGCGTTGGAGCCAGCTCGACATGCCTCTTACGACCAACGTCACCATCCACCACCTCACCCGCGACGACGACGAGATGATGAGGGCGCTGTCGGCGACCCTCGGAGACGCGTTCGACGAGGTGGAGACGTACAGCGGGAAGCAGCCCAGCCCGGCATATCTCCAGCAGCTGCTCGCCTCCGCGTACTTCATTGCGCTCGCCGCGGTGAAGAATGGCGAGGTCGTCGGCGGCATCGTGGCCTATGAGCTGAAGAAGTTCGAGCAGGAACGCAGTGAGGTCTACATCTACGATCTGGCTGTCGCGTCAGCATATCGACGCGAGGGCATAGCGACCGCGTTGATTGAAAAACTGAAGAGAATCAGTGAGAGGCGCGGCGCCTACGTGATCTTCGTTCAGGCCGACACCGGCATCGAAGACCAACCGGCCATCGCGTTGTACACCAAGCTGGGAATCCGCGAAAACGTGCTGCACTTCGACATCCCGGTTGAGGGGGCGGGTGGCGCTGCATGACAGCAGCTGCCGCCCCTCCCCGCCGCTCCTGTTGCGTTCCGACAGAAGCCGCTGCATCTTATGTCGGAACCCGACAGAAGAGCGCGCCCATGCCCGCCCCATCGTCCGACGTCGTCCGCGGCACCCTCGACCTCCTCGTGCTCCGGACCCTCACCTTCGAGCCGATGCACGGCTGGGGGATTTCCCAGCGGATCCAGCAGATGTCTCGCGGCGTCCTCGACGTCAACCAGGGGTCGCTTTACCCGGCGCTGCAACGCCTGGAGCAGAAGGGCTGGATCGACAGCGACTGGCGCACCAGCGACAACAATCGCCGCGCCAGGTACTACCGCCTCACCGCTACCGGACGCCGGGCACTTCACCAGGAGACCACCGCCTGGCGCCGCTACGTGGCGACGATCGATCTGATCCTCGGCGAGGTGTGAGATGGCCCGCCTCCGCATCCTCCTCGCCCGCTTGCGCGGCCTCTTCGGCAAAGTCCGCAGTGACGAGCGCCTCGACGACGAGATCGCGCTGCACCTTGAGCTCGAGACGCAGAAGCGGATCGCGGCGGGACTCCCGCCCGACGAGGCGCGGCGCCAGGCTCGTATCGCTTTCGGCGCCGTCGAGGCGATGAAGGAAGAGCACCGCGACAGCCGCGGCGTTCGCTGGATCGAACAGCGGGCGCAGGACATCCGCTATGCCGTGCGCGCACTGCTGCGCCGGCCCGCGTTCTGTTCCGTGGTCGTGCTCACGCTGGCGCTGGGCATCGGCGCCACCAGCGCGATCTTTGCGGTGGTCAGCACGGTGCTGCTCAAGCCGCTGCCATATCAGGACGCCAGCAGGCTGGCGATGATCTGGAGCCGGTGGAGCAACTTCAACAAGACGTGGATTTCGCAGGACGAGTATCTGGACTATCGGCGGCAGACCGCGTTGTTCCAGGATGTCGGGGCCTGGTCCGACAACGGCGAAGTGACCATCACCGCGCCGGGCGCCGATCCCGAGAGCGCCACCGCCGAACAGGTCACTGCGAACCTTTTCGATGTCCTCGGCGTGCATCCGTTTCTCGGCCGCAGTTTCACCATTACCGAGGACCTGCCGAACGGCCCGCCAGCGGTCGTGCTCGGCTACCAGCTCTGGCGGCGACGCTGGGGCGGCGATCCTGCCATCGTGGGAAAGACCATCACGATGGACGGCGCGCCGGTACGTGTTGTCGGGGTGCTGCCGGCGACGTTCCGTTTCCCACTGGAGTTCCAGCGGCTTGTCACCGCGCAGATCGTGGAGCCGATCCAGTTTGATCCGGGAACGCCGAGCCGTGGCAGCCATTGTTGCTACGGCGTCGCCCGGCTCAAACCGGGGGTGACGGCGGCCACGGTCACGCGCGAACTCGGCGCCCTGGCAACACGCTGGAAGGCGCAGTATCCCAATCAGTATCCCGAGCAGATGCATTTCACCGCGTTCGCGGTTCCCATGCTCGCCGAGGTGCACGGCAGCGCCCAGCTCGCGTTGAGCGTTGTCGCGGCCGCGGTCGTGTTCCTGCTCCTTCTCACCTGCACCAACGTTGCCAACCTGATGCTGACCCGGGCGGATTCGCAGCAGCGCGAGGTGGCGGTCCGGTCGGCGCTGGGAGCGGGGACGGGACGGATCATCCGGTCGGCGCTCACGGAGAGTCTGATCCTCGGTGTGACCGGCGGCGTACTGGGATTGGGGCTCGCCTGCGCCGGAATGCGATTGCTGGTCGCACGGGCGCCGACCGCGGTGCCGCGCATCGCGGACCTCGCCGTCAACTGGCGTCTGGTCGCGTTCACATTGCTGCTGTCGGTGGGAACCGGCGTGCTGTTCGGTCTCGTGCCGGTCCTGCGATCGATGCGGTTCGATCTCGCTGGTGCCCTGCGTGATGGTCGCGGCCAGAGTGCGGGCGCCGCGCGCCGGCGGGGACGCACCCTGCTGGTCGTCGCCGAGATGGCGCTCGCGGTGCTGCTGTTGATCGGCGCGGGTCTCACCGTCCGGTCATTCATCAATCTGTTGCGCATCGATCCCGGCTTCGACGCACGCAACGTGATGACCATGCGGCTGGCGCTTCCGGCCGAGAAATACGCCAGCGTCGACGGTGTCAACAACTTCTTCCGCATCCTCGGTGACAAGGTCCGGCAGCTTCCCGGCGTCCAGTCCGCCGGCTTCATCCGTCTGCTGCCGCTCGCGACAGAAATGGGCGATGCCGGTCTCGTCATCGAGGGCAAACCGGTGGCCGCGAACCTTCCGGGGCGTGAAGCGGACTGGCAGGCTGCGTCACCCGGGTATTTCGACGCCATGAGGATCCGCCTGGTGAGCGGCAGGTTCTTCGACAGCCGCGACGGACTCGGCGGACCGCCGGCGATCATCATCAATCAGGAGCTGGCCCGCGAGTACTTCCCCGGCGAGAATCCCATCGGCAAGGGCATCAAGGTGGGCAATGACACCGCGTGGCGCACGGTGGTGGGCGTGGTGGGTGATGTTCGCCACAACGGACTCTCGTCACCGCCCAAACGCGGTTTCTACCTGCCGCAGGATCAGTGGATGCCGGCGTTCGGGGCACCGCGCCGCGCGGCGACGCTGGTGATCCGCACCCGCGACGATCTGCGCGCCGTGCTGGCGCCGATTCAGAGCCTGGTTCACCAGATGGATCGCGATCTGCCGCTGACGCAGGTCGTCACCATGTCCGACGTGCTGGGCAGCGCGACCGAGGAGCAGCGATTCACCATGATGATCATGGCACTGTTCGCGGTGCTCGCTATGGTGCTTGCCGCGGTGGGGATCTATGGTGTCATCTCGGACTCGGTGAGCAAGCGGACCCGCGAAATCGGCATCCGCCTCGCCCTGGGCGCCCGGGTCAAGTCGGTGCACCGGCTGGTGTTGCTGGAGGGAATGCTGCCGGCGGCAATCGGTGTCGGGATCGGCGTCGGGCTGGCGGCCGGGCTCACCCGCTTCCTCAGTTCGCTGCTCTACGGCGTGGCGCCGATCGACGGCGTGATCTTCGCCGTGATCCCTGTGGCGTTGCTCGTGGTGGCCGCTCTGGCCGTACTGATCCCGGCGCGCCGCGCCGCGCGAGTCGACCCGATGCGCGCGCTGCGTGAGGAGTAGCAGGTCAACGCGCCCCCTTCTTCGCCTTCCGCCTGTTCTCCTTCACCGCGGCCTTCACCAACGCCTTGAACGCGCGCGCGTCGACCGTCTCGCCCTCGGCAATGTCGATCGCACGCCGCATGTTCCCCGTCAGCGATGAATTGAACAGGCGCGATGGGTCTGGCAGACTCGCTCCCTTCGCGAAGGTGAGCTTCACCACCTTCTGGTACGCCTCTCCGGTGCAGATGATCCCGTCGTGCGACCAGACTGGAGTCTCCCACTTCCACTCTTCGGTCGCCGCTGGATCGGCCTCCAGGATCAGCTTCCGCATCCGCGCCAGCGTTTCGCCCCGCCATCCGTTGAGTTCGCGGATCCGCTGATCGATCAGGCGGGTTGCCAGCTTGCCGGGTGCCGGCGCAGCGCTCTTCCCTTTGGTGGTCGGCATCTTCAACCCCTTTTGCCCAGGCGGACCAGTTCGCTCCAGAGTATAAGCCAGAGCCGGGCTGGCAGACGCCTTTGTGGCCGTGCGCCGGACCGATCTGGCATTTGCCCGATGTTCACGAGCTGTGCCGACCGGTCAGCGACCTTGTCGACCGCGTCAGCGAGCTTGTCGGTGCTGTGAGGGCGCTTGGCCTGACCATCAACGACCTTCGTCTCCTGGTCAGGGAGCTTGTCTTGGCCGTCAACGACCTTCGTCGCCGCGTCAGCGACCTTTGCCAGGCTGTTCGAGAGTTCGGTCGGTCGTTCTCTGCGATTTGGCCTGGTCTCGTTGCCATTTCGGCGGCATGCCGCGCCGTCGCTATAATCCTCCGTCCATTGTCATCCCATCGAACCACAATTCCGGGGCATACCATGTCGAGTGCCGACCAGGCCAAGGCAGTAACCGAAACGATGATCGCGCTGTGGGAAGGGGAGCATCCGGCCACGGTCCGAGTGCTGCAATCCGTACCTGATGCCAATCGTGACTTCCGGCCTGCGCCAAAGTCGCGGTCGGCCTGGGAGCTCGCGACCCATCTGGCCACGGCTGACGTCCGGTTCATCACCAACATCGAGCAGGGGGCTTTCATCTGGGATCCTGAAGCCGCCAAGCAGACGGCTGCACAGTTCTCCCATGTGGGCGACGTGGTCGCCTTCTACGAGAAGACCAAGCCCGCGGCACTGCGCCGCGTGCGCGACCTTCCGGGAGACGTTCTCGCCCAGCCGATGGACTTCTTCGGCAAGATGAAAATGTCGCGCGCGGCGTGGATCGGCTTCGCGATGAATCACAGCATGCATCATCGCGGCCAGCTCTCGGCGTACCTGCGCGGAATGGGTTCGAAGGTGCCGAACATCTACGGCGACAATGCCGACGCCGAGCCGAAGCAGGCGTCGGCGTAGACCCCCACTCGTTGACGCCAGGAGCGGCGATGACCAACACCGGTCAGAAAACCCGCATGTCGCGCAAGATCGGGTTGTCGCCCGGCAG
>JBOHRZ010000138.1:0-7467 GCA_050732975.1 Gemmatimonadales bacterium | reverse complement strand
GATCCGACCAGGATAACGAAATCCTGCACCGCACCGCCCAGGATCACACCGGCGACGATCCAGATCGTCCCGGGGAGATAGCCGAATTGTGCCGCCAGAACCGGCCCCACCAGCGGTCCGGCGCCAGCGATCGCGGCAAAATGATGGCCGAAGAGAATCCAGCGCGATGTGGGGTGAAAATCGCGGCCATTGGCGAAGCGGTGTGCCGGTGTGACGCGCGAATCGTCGAGGCGGAGGATCTTCGCCGCGATGAAGCGGCTGTAGAAGCGATACCCGATGGCGTAACTGCCGACGGCGGCAGCGACCAGCCACGCGGCGCTCACCGTCTCGCCGCGATGCATCGCCAGCATGCCCCAGCCCAGCGCAGCCAGGAGGCTGATCATCGCCCAGATTGTCGCGCGCATGCGATGAAGCTAGCGCGGGATCGCGCGGTCCGTCAGCGACGCGTCAATGGGGGATCTTCGGCAGGGCGTAGCGTTCGAGCCACTCGCCGTCATTGTCGGTGCGTGCCACATACACGCCGTACGTGCCCAGCGCCACGAGCCGGGTATTGGCGGGAAGCTCGACATGTGCCACGACGCCGCTCCCCGCGGCGATCACGTCGTAGCGCGGGTTCTGATCGCCATGCGGCCGCTCCCGCTCGACCCACAGCAGGCCGTTGGCATCGAACATCGCCACGGTGCCGAAGGCCGGAATCGGCGGCCTGGTCGCCGGAAAAGGCGCCCAGGGCACCTTGGTCGGATCGATGATCATCGCTCGGCCCCCTCCCGCTCCCCGGCCGTCGATGACCGTCGTTCCCCCGGCGCCGCCTCCTCGCGCGCCGTCCGGCGGTCCTCCCGATGTCACTGTGACATTGCCGCTGCCATCGCGCGTCATGGTCATCATCTGGACGCTGCCGCCAGCCATGCCGCCCGCACCCTTGTCACCAGCCACATCTCCCCGCCCCATTATCCGGACATCGCCGGTGCCGAAGCCGGCGGTCCCCCGTCCGCCGACGCCCATCATTGCCTTCATCGCCGCCGTTGCCGAATCCTTGTACGCCTGCTCGTCGGCGGGCGTAATCGGAATCGGCTGATCGGGAAGCGCCCCGCTCCGGGCGATCTCCTGTCCGTCGCGGTACCAGATCACCTGATACGTGTCGGCAACGACGCGGGCCACGAGGCCGTCGCTGCTTCGTACCGCCCACGCGTCGCGGAACGGATACGCCTGGCGGCCATTGCCGATCATCTGATCGCGGCGCATCATCGCGAGGGTGGTCACGGGCTGCATGCTTCCCGAGACCACCCGATTGAGCGTCTGCTTCAGCGCCGGCGGATGGACCGTGGTGTCGATCGTTGTGGAAAGGACGTAGGCCGTCCCGGTGGCGTCAGCCGCCTGCGGGAATCCGCGCCCGGGCATCGTGAACGGAGCGACGCCGGCGATGTGTCCCGAAGGCGAGAGGTGGAGGGCCTGATGCCCCGGGGCGTCGTAGAGAAGAAGCGAGTCGCCGATCCAGGGCAGGATCGCGCTCGCCCGCTGATAGTCGCCGGCGTCGGTACCCTGATTGCCAAGGAGTTGATCGTCCCCTTTGGCGAGATCGATCAGGCGGAACGTGCCCTCCTTGGCATCGATCACGACGACCCGCCCGTCGGCAATTTCGCGCGCGGCACCGATGTAGCCATACGCGTACCTGGACCGGGCGAGGCGCTTGCCGATCTCGAAGCTGGGAGCGGTCTGGGCACTGGCGCCCTGCGCCAGGACGACCATCGCGAGCGACGCGACGCTGCACGAGAAAGAAACGGGGAGGAATCGGACCGGCATGGGATTCTCACGGAGAACGGAAAGCGGACGCTCGATCGAAGCTAACGATTCGTGGGACGCCTCGACGGTCGCAACGGCCGATCGGGCCGGCCCGCCTTGCTCGGGCCGGAACCGGCCCGTAGCTTCGCTGGCCATGCCCTCCTGGTCCGGAGTCGGTCCCGAGCCGTGGTTCTCGGCCTTTGCCGTTCCGGCCTCGCCTGCGGTACAGACCGAGCCGCGCGAAGCGACGGTCGAGGAGGGCGCCTTCGCAGGGCGGGTTGCCGTGGTAACCGGCGGTGCGACGGGCCTCGGACGTTGCATTGCGATGGAATTCGCGCGGCGCCGCTGCCGGGTAGCATTCTGCTGGTTCGAGATGGACGGGCGCGACGTCGAGGCCAGCGCGCTGCTCACCGAAACGGCGCTCGCGTCGATGGGTGTCGAGGTGTACGCCGCGCGATGCGACGTCCGCAATCGGGACCAGGTCGATCGTTTCGTCGCCGATGTCGCCGCCCGTTTCGGCGCCGTCCACTTTCTCGTCAACAATGCCGGCATCGCCCACGATGGCGCGCTCTGGCGCCTCACTTCGTCGGAATGGGACGCGGTGCTCAGCACCAACGTCAGCGGTGCGTTTCATTGCATTGCCGCGTGCGCCGCGCATTTCCGGCAGCAGCGCTGGGGGAAGGTCGTCAACGTCTCGGCCCATCAGGCGACCCGTCCCGGGTTTGGAGTGGCGTCCTATGCTGCCAGCAAGGCGGCGCTGGAAGGGCTCACCCGCGCCGCGGCCGTGGAGCTCGGGCCGTCGAACGTCAACGTCAACGCCGTGGCTCCCGGGTTCATTCATACCGAGCGGCTTGATCAGTTGCCGCGCGACCTGATCGAGCGGACCCGCAAACGTGCGGTCCTCGGCCGGCTCGCCGAGCCGGAGGACATCGCGCAGGTGATCCTCTTCCTCTGCTCCGATTCGTCACAACACATCACCGGACAGACGATTGTGGTGGACGGAGGTCTGTCACTGGAATAGGTTGGGTGGATGCCCGACATCCGCCGTGGCGTGATACTGATCGGTCGCCGTACCGGCGTGCTTCCCGCACTGATTCTGGCCGCGAGCGCCTGCGCCCACGCCCAGCAGCATGGTGGCCATCCCACACCGGCGCCGGCACCGGCGCTGCTGCTGGCGCCGCTGGCGGGACAGCCGATCGCGGTGCTTCCGGCGGAGTTCGTCATGGTGGACAGCGGGATCGCCGGCGTTCCCGAGTCGCGGGCCGGGCGGCTGGCATGGGCCGACTCCGTCTTTGGCGAGGAGCTCCAGGCTCGGGGCCCGGAGGCGACCTGGGTCCTGGCGCCGGAGGTGCGGCGGGTGGCGCGTCGCGCTCCGGGAATCCTCACCGATCCGGATCACATGAGTCAGGCGGTGATGCGGTTCGAGAATCTCAAGCGGGTGCCCGATCCGCTGCTGTCCAATATTCGCGCTCTGGTGGCGTTCACCGGCAGCCGCTTCGTGATGATTCCGGCGGCGTTCCGCATCACCCGGACCGGCGACGGGGTCCAGGTGGAGTCCGTCCTGGTGCTCGCCGACGCGCGCAGCGGCATGATTCCCTGGCGCAGCACACCTGTGGCCACGGGACCGACAGCCGCGGCAGCGCTCGCCGCGACCATCGCCCGGGTGTTGCCGGATCTTCACTGATGCGGTACGAGATCACCCTGATCCCGGGTGATGGGATCGGTCCCGAGATTACTGACGCCGCCCTGACAGTCCTCGCCGCCACCGGCCTGTCGATCGACTGGGATCGCCAGCTTGGCGGCATGAGCGCCATCGCCGCACACGGCGATCCGCTGCCCGCCGCAACGCTCGACAGTATCCGACGCACCAGAATCGCGCTGAAGGGGCCGCTCACCACCCCGATCGGCGGCGGATTCCGGTCGGTGAACGTTGCCCTGCGCAAGGAATTCGAACTGTTCGCCAACCTGCGCCCGGCCAGGACGATCATCCCCGGCGGCCGGTTCGACAATATCGATATCGTGCTGGTGCGCGAAAATCTCGAAGGGCTCTATGTCGGGCAGGAGCGGTGGGTCGAGTGCGATGGCGACCCGCACGGGCAGGCCGAGTCGGTGGCGATCGTCACCCGGCGAGGCGCCGAGCGGGTGATCCGGTTCGCCTTTAACTACGCCGTCCGGCACCATCGCGGCCGCCTGACGCTGGTGCACAAGGCGAATATTCTCAAGAATACTTCCGGGCTCTTTCTCGACGTCGGACGCGCCATCGCCGCCGAGTACGCGGGCCGGGTCGCGCTGAACGACCTGATCGTCGACAACTGCGCCATGCAACTGGTCATGAGGCCGGAGCGGTTCGACGTCATCGTGACCACCAACCTGTTCGGCGACATCCTCAGTGACGAGATTGCGGGACTGGTGGGCGGTCTCGGCCTGGCGCCGGGCGGCAACATCGGCGCCGACCACGCCATCTTCGAAGCAGTGCACGGATCGGCGCCCGACATCGCCGGGCAACAGGTCGCCAATCCGGCGGCGCTGATCCTGGCTGCAGCGATGATGCTGGAGCACCTGGGCGAAGCCGATGCGGGCGACAGCATCCGGCGCGCGCTGATCGCGACGATCGTTGCCGATCGGATCAGAACCAGCGACCTCGGCGGCGTGGCAACCACCAGGGAGTTCGGCGATGCCGTCGCCCGCCGGGTGGCGTGAAGTCCCCTGCGTCGAATGCGGCGAGTTCGTCCCCGGAATTACGTTCGGTGAGCGATGCGAACGGTGCCTGGCGCGGCGGCGGCGTCGCGCCGGACGGCTCGCGTCGCGGGTCGCCATCGGTGCGACGATACTGATGGCCGTGTGGATACTCCTCCGCCTTCCCCCCACGCCGGCGGCGCGATGGTACGGCGGCCTCGCCGTCGCCGCCACCTATTTCCTGGTGCGCCTGATCACCCGGCGGGTCGCCATGGAGGTTCTGCCATGAGGAATCGAAGCATGCGGGTGTTGCCCTGGGCCCTGGCCGGCGCGCTTTCGACAGGCGTGGCGCAACCGGGTCAGGCGCAGCTTCAGGCGGCTTCGGCCATGCCGTCGGTGACATTGTTCAATTCGGGGCGGGTCCTGGTGCGCCGCACGGTTCCACTCGGCATTTCCGCCGGCGCGTCGACCTATGCGTTGTCGTTCGGCGGCTTCGATCTCGCCAGTCTCACGCCGCTCGATCCCGGCGTGACGCTGTTACGCGTGAGCGCCGACCAGGCCTGGTCGGAAGATGCGCTGCTGCGACGCAACGTCGGCACGTCGTTCGATCTGGCAGCGGGCGATCGGCCGCCGCGCCGCGCCACGCTTCTGGGCGTGGACCCCGAGCGATGGGAATTTGCCGACGGCGGTGTGGTCTTCGGCCGGCCCGGGCAGATCATCTGGCCGCGCGCCCTGGTACCGGCGACCCGCGTCACCGAGGTGGCGCTGCAGAGCGATCGCGCTCGCGACGCCCTGCGCGTGATGTACGAAACCAGCGGCGGCGCGTGGTGGGCCACGTATCATCTCTTCCTCGATGCCGGGCGCATCGAAGGGATCGCGACGATGACGGCCGGGGATCTCGACCTTGCCGGCGCCGAAGTCCAACTGCTCGCCGGCAACATCGGCGCGATGCAGGCGAGTCCGGCGCCGATGGCGAGGGCGATGCAACTCGCGGGAGCGTATGCCCAGAAGGCCGAAGTGGCGACCAGCGAAGCAGTCGGCGAAGCCCACGTCTATACCCTGCCGTCGCCGGTGACGTTCGCCGCCGGCGTGCAGGTGGCCGATCCCCTCTTCGCGCCGGTTGCGGCCCGTGCCGAACGGCGCTTCACCGTGCCGGGATCGATGTCGTATTACGGCGTCCTGCAGCAAATCGGCGACGAACAGGACGTGCCGGTCGAGATCAGCTACCGGCTGGCGCATGCCGCCGGCACCGCCTTCGGTGACCTGCCGCTCCCGGCCGGGACGGTCGAGGTGTTCGCCGCTGACAAGTCCGGGCGTCCTCAGTTGGTCGGGATGGGGTCGATTGACCACACCGCGCCTGGCGAGCAGGTGGACGTCGCCACCGGTACCGCGTTCGACGTCACCGCCAAGCGGGTGCAGACCGATTACAGCACCTCCCGTACCGGTGGAACCAACGGCACCCCGATCCGGACGGTGGCCACGGCGACGTATCGCGTCACCCTGCAGAACGCCAAGGATTCGGCCGTGACGGTGGAAGTGCGTGAGGATCGCGCCGGAGAGTGGTCGGTGGTGGAAAGCTCGGTACCGCCGGTGAGGCAGTCATCGACCCGGGTGGTCTTCCCGGTCACTATACCTGTAAGAGGTACAGCTACGCTGAGCTACCGGGTGCGGGTGGTGTGGTGAGCCGGGTCACCATCCTGCACTGCGCCGACCTGCATTTCGGGCAGGACGTCGATCTCGAGCAGGTCGCCGGGCTGGAGGGGCTCGCCGCCGACCTGGCGCCGAGCGCGGTGGCCATTGCGGGCGACATCACCCAGCGGGCGCGCCACGGCGAGTTCCAGCGTGCGCTGGTCTTCGTGCAGGCGCTGCGCCGGCTGGCGCCGACCCTGATCGTGCCGGGCAACCACGACGTGCAGTGGTGGGCGACGCCATTCGACGTCATCGGGGCCGGACCGAAGTACGAGAAGTACCGCCGTTACTTCGGGGATGATCTCACGCCCACACTGGTGATCGACGGAGCAGTGCTCTGCGGCGTGCTCACGAGCTATGGCGTCGTGGCCGGGTCGATGACCGCCAACCTCAACGACATGGCCGTCAAGGGTCACCTCCCCGCACGCGAAACCGAACGCGCCGCAATGCGGTTTGCCGAAGAGAGCCCGGAACTGCTCCGGGTAATGGTCATGCATCAGAACCTGCTGCGGGGCAGGATCTCCGAGCGGATGGGCCTGGCACGATGGCGGGAAGCGTGGCGTAACGTGATGGGGACCGGAGCCGACCTGGTGCTCTGCGGTCACGATCACGAGGAGCGCGCCGGCATCCTGCCCAATGGCGCCGTCGTGGCCACCGCCGGCACCCATACCAACCGGACCCGCGGCAGGCGGCCGTCGGCGTGCAACCTGATTCTGGCCGATGTCACGTCGATCACGGTGAGACATTATATCTGGGACGCCACCGACCGTGACTTCCGCGCCGGGCCGGAGATCGTCTTCCCCCGCCCGCGTGTCGCCGAGCTCCAGAGCACCGACCGCTGATCCGGCGCAGCTCGACCTGCTCCGCGCCGATGGCTCGCTGGACGAACGCCTCCATCGGCTCGGGCTCCCGCGCGGCACGCCGGTCCGGGCGACCCGCAACCGGAGTGTGATCCTGTCGTTCCGGCCCCGGAGCGGGCTGCGGCTCCACGCTGGGTTCGCGGCCGCTCCCGACACGGTGCTCCAAGCCATCGTCCGGTTCGTGGCGCGGCGCGGTTCGAGAGCCGAACGCCTGCAGGCGCGGAAGATCTTCATGGCGTTTCCGATCGAGCTCCACGCCCGATCGCGACCGCCGCGGCCGCGCCGGCTGGTCGCCGTTCCCGAAGCCGATGGCGAAACCATCCGCCGCCTGGAGCTGGCCCATGCCGAATTGAATCGCTGTTGGTTCGGCGGCACGTTGCGACCGATCCCGATCCATCTTTCCCACCGGATGCGCAGTCGCCTCGGCGAATGGCGGGCGCACCAGCGGGATCTTCCCGAGGAA
>JBOHRZ010000137.1:0-7518 GCA_050732975.1 Gemmatimonadales bacterium | reverse complement strand
GCGCGACTGAGCGCCTATCTGCGCGCCGCGCGCCGTGGCCACCCGGTCACGGTGTGCGACCGCGACACGCCGATTGCCCGCCTGGTACCGTATCAACTGGCTGGGGAATCACTGGCCGTGCGGGCGCCGCTCCATCGGCTTCACGCTACGCCGCTGCCCCGGCCGCTGCATCTCCCCGTGGACAGCCTGGCGGCGCTGCTCGACGAGCGGCAATCGTCACGGTGATCGCCTATCTCGATGCATCGGTGGCGTTGCGCCTGGTGCTGGGAGAGCCGGGACGGCTTGCGGAGTGGCCCCGCATCACCGCGGCGGTTGCCAGCGCACTGGCCGAGGTCGAGTGCCTCAGGACCCTCGACCGGCTGTCGCGCACGGGGGCGTTGCCCGGCAAAGAACTGGCTGCGCGGCGTACGACCGTCTATCGCTTGTTCGAGGGTGTCGAGGTGGTCGATGTGGGCCGCCCGGTGTTGCGCCGCGCCTCCGAACCGTTCCCGACGCCTCTGGGCACACTTGATGCCATCCATCTGTCCACGGCGATTGCCTGGCGCGATGCCCACGACGAGACACTGATCATGGCCACGCACGACAAGGCGCTGGCGCTCGCGTCGCGCGCAGTCGGATTGTCGGTCATCGGTGCCTGAGGCATCGGACCGTCTCGCCGCGGCGCTCGAAGGCCGCTACACCATCGACCGCGAACTCGGCGCGGGTGGGATGGCCACCGTCTATCTCGCCGAAGATCTCAAGCATCACCGCAAGGTCGCCATCAAGGTGCTGCGCCCCGAGCTGGCCGCGGCGAAGCAGCTCGAAACGCAGGTGCGATTGATATGAAGGCGCCCGTGCCGGCCGCACGCCGGTTTGCCATCGCGAGGCGCGATCGGCGCGCTAAATTTCCCGGATGATCAGTCCGCCATCCGAAGCGCAACAACGTACGTGGGTCGCCCAGTGGCGATCAGCGGCGATCGCACTCGCCCGGGTGCGACTGGCGGAGCTTGCGCGGGTCGACCTGGCCCGTGTCGCGGCCGATCTCGAAGACGCATCGCTCGCTGCCGCACCCGCCCGCGCGGCATCACGGACATCGGGCCTGGTCGTGCAGCAACAGATATTCCTTCGCCACCGCGGCCGAGCGTGAACAGTCTGCTCCTCGCGGGCGCGCGAGTTCAACGGACGCTTGAACGGCACTCGTGGAAGTTCTGCTTCATTGGCGGGGTTGCCAACTTCCGGTGGGGAACTCCCCGTCTCACGAATGATCTCGACCTGACCGTACTCAGCGGGTTTGGCGCCGAAGCCGAGTATGCGCAGGCGTTGCTGGCGGAATTCGCCGGGAGGATCGACGATCCGTTGGCGTTCGCCCGGATGAATCGCGTCGTACTGCTCCGCACCGAGGACGGTTTCGCCATCGACGTGGCACTGGGAGCAATGCCGTTCGAGGCGGATGCCGTCGCCAGATCGTCAACGATGGAACTGGTTCCCGGCGCCGTGCTGCGCACGTGCTCTGCCGAAGACCTGATCGTGCACAAGGCCTTTGCCGCGCGACCGCAGGATTGGGTGGATGTCGAGGGCGTGATCCTGCGCCAGCAGGGGCGCCTGAACTGGCCGCAGATCTGGTCCGACCTGCGCGAGCTGACAACGCTCAAGGAGGAACCTGAGTTGCTCGACGAGCTGGAACGCGTGGCCGGCCGGGCCGAGCAGGTCATCGGCCCGTACGCGCGGCCGAGGTAACGGATGACGGACACGCCCGCATCGCTTCGACCGGCCCCTTCGACTTGCCTCACCGAATGGGCAGGCACATGAGCGTCGACACGCTCAGGGCAAGCCTCGCCGACCGCTACACCATCGAGCGCGAGCTCGGCGCCGGCGGCATGGCCACCGTGTACCTCGCGCACGACATCAAGCACGACCGGCGTGTCGCGATCAAGGTGCTGCGACCCGAGCTCGCGGCGGTGATCGGCGCCGACCGGTTCCTTGCCGAGATCAAGACCACGGCGAACTTGCAGCATCCGCATATCCTCGCGCTGTTCGATTCGGGGCAAATCGACGGCACCGTGTTCTATGTGATGCCATTCGTCGATGGTGAATCATTGCGCGATCGCCTGACTCGCGAGAAGCAGCTCCCGATTGACGACGCGCTGCGGATCGCCGCCGAAACGGCCGATGCGCTGCAGTATGCTCACCAGCACGGCGTGATTCACCGGGACATCAAGCCGGAGAACATCCTCCTCCACGGCGGCCATGCACTCGTGGCGGATTTCGGCATCGCGCTGGCCGCGTCGAAAACGGGCGGCACCCGCATGACCGAGACGGGTATGTCGCTCGGCACGCCGCAGTACATGAGTCCGGAGCAGGCGATGGGCGAGCGCGATCTCGACGCACGCACCGACGTCTACGCGCTCGGATGCGTCACCTACGAGATGCTGTCGGGTGAGCCGCCGTTCAGCGGCCCGACAGCACAGGCGATTGTGGCCAAGGTGATGACCGAGAAGCCTGCGAGCATCATCGCCCGACGCCCTCGAGTGGCGGAATCCGTCGAAGATGCGGTGCTCACTGCGCTGGAAAAGCTCCCCGCCGACCGGTTTGCGAGTGCAGCCGAGTTTGCCGCAGCGATTGCGAATCGAACCGGGAAGACACCGAGCGTGCATGGTGAGGCGGCGCGCTCGGCCTCGCACTCGTCGTGGCGCTGGCTCGCTATGGGAATAATCGTCGGAGTTGCCGGATTTTTCTCCGTCAGCCGACTGGTGGGTCATCACCCGAGCGCGGGGCCGGGCACTCTGGGGCGGGCAACGCATCTCACCTGGGACGCCGGCCTCGAAGTCGAGCCGGCGCTGTCGCCCGATGGCCGCCTGATCGCGTACGCGGCCGGGCCGGCATCGCGCTTTCGCATCATGGTGCGTGACGTGGCGGGCGGGCGGGCGATTCCTCTCACCGACGACACATCGGCAACCGAGGCGCTGCCGACCTGGTTGCCCGACGGTTCGCGCGTGGTCTATCTGTCCGGCGGAGGCGTGTTCAGTGCGCCCGCGGGAGGCGGGCCGGCGCGCCCGGAACTTCCGGCAACGCCATCCACGCCGATCGCGTCCGTGACGTTCTCGCCGGATGGCAAGCGCATGGCGTTCACGCGTGGCGACTCGTTGCTGGTACGCGAGGCCAATGGGTCAATGCATGGCATCGCCCAGATGGCCGAACCGACATTATGCAACTGGTCGCCCAGCGGTTCGCTGATCGCCTGCGCTACGGGTGATGCGCATTATGTACAGAATGGTTCGAGCTTCGCCAATCTCTCGCCGGGACGTATCGTGCTCTGTCGCTTGAGCGATCACCAGTTGATTACCATCACCGATTCGGCATCGCTCAATACCAGCCCGGTGTGGTCGCCCGACGGCGCGTGGCTCTACTTCATTTCCAACCGTGACGGTCCACGCGACATCTACGCGGTCGCGGTGCGTGGCAATGGTACCGTCGATGGCACGCCGGTGCGGTTGAGCGCGGGCCTGGGGGCGCACACCATCGCCATCTCCCACAGCGGTACTCAACTGGCGTACTCGCTGTACACTGCGCGCACTACGGCGTGGTGGATGCCAGTCCCACCGGCGCCCGGAGCAACAACCGCCAACGCGGTGCGGATTACCAACGCCAATGAATACATCGAGCAGATGAATCCGTCGGACGACGGCAAGTGGCTGTACTATGACTCGGACCTCACCGGGAATGATGACATTTTCCGCATTCCGACGGCGGGCGGCACCGCGGAGCGGCTGACTACCGATCCGGCGGACGATTTCTGGCCCGCTCCGTCGCATGATGGCAAGTCGTTCGCATTCCATTCGTGGCGTTCAGGATCGCGTGACATCTTTGTGCAGCAGCTCGATGGAAGTGGTGTCGAACAGGTGACTCACTCTTCCCGGCAGGAGGCACAACCCAACTGGGCGCCCGACGACGGAGCGATCGCGTTCAGCAATCTGGCGGTGCACGGCGGAATCTGGATCGTCCGGCGCGGACCCGATGGCCACTGGGGCGAGCCGGTACGGCGAGTCGAACATGGCATCAACCCGGATTGGTCACCTGACGGCCGCCAACTGCTCTTCACCGCCGACCGTGCAGGCGGCAGCGTGCAGACGGTGCCGGTTGACTCGGGGCCGGTGCGTACCGTCCTCGATGCCACGATCGCGGGCAATCCTCACGCTGATGTCGCGCAGTGGGCACGCAGCGATCGAATTTTCTTTTCGACCCACGATGCCAATGGGAATGCCGTCATCGATGCGATTGCGGCCGATGGAGGGCCCGTCCAAACCCTGGTGCGCTTCGACCCAGAGCATTCCTCCACGCGGGGCACGTTCGCGGTTCGCGGCGGTCGGATCTACTTCGCGTCCGATGAGCGCGAGAGCGATATCTGGCTGATGGAGGTCCGACACCCGTGAGCGTTGAGCCGATCAGGGCCGCCCTCGCCGACCGCTACACCATCGAGCGCGAGCTCGGCGCGGGCGGCATGGCCACCGTCTATCTTGCACGCGACGTCAAGCACGACCGCCAGGTCGCCGTGAAAGTGCTCCGCCCCGAACTCGCCGCCGTCATCGGCGCCGAGCGGTTCCTCGCCGAGATCAGGACCACGGCCAACCTGCAGCACCCGCACATCCTCGCCCTGCACGATTCCGGCAATGCCGACGGCTTTCTCTTCTACGTCATGCCGTATATCGACGGCGTGTCGCTGCGCGATCGCATCAGCCGCGAGCATCAGTTGCCGATCGCCGACGCTGTGCGAATCGCCGCCGAGGTGGCCGACGCGCTGCAATACGCCCACGACCATGGCGTGATCCATCGCGACATCAAGCCCGAAAACATCCTGCTGCACGGCGGGCACGCCCTGGTGGCCGACTTCGGCATCGCCCTGGCCATGAGCACCGCCGGCACCCGGATGACCGAAACCGGCATGTCGCTCGGCACACCGCATTACATGAGCCCCGAGCAGGCGATGGGCGAACGCGAGATCGGGCCGCAGTCCGACGTCTACGCCCTCGGTTGCGTCACCTACGAGATGCTCATCGGTGATCCGCCGTTCACCGGCAGCACCGCGCAGGCCATTGTCGCGAAGGTGGTTACCGAAGCGCCGCGTCCGCTCATTGCGCAACGGCACACCATCCCGCCGCAGGTCGAGGCGGCTGTGCTGACCGCCCTCGAGAAGCTCCCCGCGGATCGGTTCGCGAGCGCTCGCGCGTTCGCCGACGCACTCGGCAATCCGCAGTTCACGTCAACCACAACCCACGCGACGGCCATACAGACCACCGGCCGCCATCGCACGACATCACCACGCGCCATCTACCTGCTCGCAGGCGCAAGCGTCGTGCTGCTGCTGATCGCACTCGCCGGCTGGCTCCGTCACCCGTCGCCTCCGGCCGTCAGCCGCCAACGTGTCGTCCTCTGGCATCATTCGCTGCAGCGGTTTCTCTCGCCAGGCGCGACGCACGAGGCGACGCAGGCGGCGATTGCCCCCGATGGATCAAGCATCGTCTTCACCGATTCGGGCGGTAGCGATGCGCAGCTCTTCCGCAAGCGGCGCGATGCCAGCGACGCGGTGCCGCTCGAAGGAACGCGCGGTGGCATGTCGCCGTTCTTTTCGCCCGATGGTTTGTGGGTGGGCTACGTCACCGGCGATGGCAAGCTGCAGAAGGTGCCGGTGGGCGGTGGAGGCGCGATTACCCTCGCGACCGACGTGGATCCGGAGTATCCATCCGCCACCTGGCTCGACGACGAAACGATCGTCTACGACGACAGCCACATCGGAATGAGTCGCGTAGCAGCCGCGGGCGGTCCCAGCCACAAGATCTGGACGGACAGTTCGCGAGGCCGAATGTCGCCGATGACCCTCGCACCGATCCCCGGAAGTCACGGTGTGCTCTTTACCGGGTGTCCCGGCAACTGCAGCACGGCGTCGAACGTGTACGTCTTCGACTTTACCGCCGACAGCGCGCGTCTCCTTGTTCCGGGGGCCGTATCCCCCTGGTACGCGCCCACCGGCGATCTCCTGTATACCGACCGCGGCGGCGGCGTCTACGCCGTGCGATTCGATCCCAAACGGATGGTGGTAACGTCCGGCCCGGTTCCCGTCATCGACAGCGTCGTGCCGGGGACGTTTGTCCTGTCGGCGTCGGGCGCGCTGCTCTATCTGACCGGCGCACATGGAGCCGCGAGCGCACAGTTGATGTGGGTGTCCGACGACGGCCGCGCCGAACCGCTCGATTCCGGCTGGATCGCAGATTTCAACTATCCTGCGCTCTCGCCCGATGGACGGAACCTGGCGGTGAGCGTCAGCGATCGCACCACCCAGCTCTGGCTCCGGCGCTTCGACGGGACTCGACAGCAGCTCACAGACAGCGGTTCCGTCAATTGGCGCCCGTCGTGGACGCCCGACGGCAGGTCGATTGCCTTCTCGTCGAACATGCGCGGCGGGATCAACACCGACGGTTTCGACATCTTCACCATCCCCGTCGATGGCTCGGCACCGCCGGCACTCCTCATGCACTACACCTATGGGCTCTGGGAGGCAGAGTTGTCGCATGACGGCAACTGGTTGGCGGTGCGCTCCGACGAAGCCGGCGGCAATTCGAATATCCACGCGCGACGTCTCCATGGCGACACGAACCTCTTCCCGACCGTCGTCGGAAAAGGCGTGTCGGTCGAGGCAACGCTCTCTCCTGATGGGCGCTGGCTGGCGTATGACAATGCGAGTACAGGGCAGAAAGAGATCTATGTCACCGCATTTCCCGACGGCAACGTCACCCGCCTGGTATCGAGCACCGGCGGAGCCGAGCCGCGCTGGGCCCACAGCGGCCGGCAATTGTTCTACGAGTCGAATGGCAAGATGATGTCGGTCGGAGTCGCGCCCGGTGCGGCGCTGATCACCGGCACACCGCACGCCATCTTTTCCATCGCCGGATATCGCACCGCCCGGAATCGCCAGCAGTACGACGTCGCGCCAGACGACAGGCATTTCGTGATGATCCGCGAACTCCCGGGCCGCACCGTGGACCTGGTGTACGTCGAGAACTGGTTGCCGGAACTGCGCGCAAGACTCAAGCGATGATGCGCCTCGCCGGCAAAGCCACGACCGCGGGCAGCGCTGCGTTGGCCTTGGTCTGCATCGTCGCGCTGCCGCGAATTTCAACAGCCCAGGACACTCTGCGACCGCCGCCGATTCCGCTCTGGTCGGCCGCGGCACCGGGCGCGCTCGGCACCTCGCCGGCGGACATGCCGACCATTTCCGTCTATCGCCCGGCCGACGGCACCGCCACTGGCGCCGCGATCGTCATCTGCCCCGGCGGCGCGTACCAGGCCCTTGCCGACCATGAAGGCCATGACGTCGCGGTCTGGCTTCGCGGACTCGGTGTCACGGCGATCGTGCTCAAGTACCGGTTGGGCCCTCGCTATCACTATCCGGCGCCGATGCTCGATGCCGCGCGCGCAATGCGGACGGTGCGGGCCCACGCCGCGGACTGGGGAATCGACACCGCGCGCATCGGGTCGCCGCTGGTC
>JBOHRZ010000136.1:0-7557 GCA_050732975.1 Gemmatimonadales bacterium | reverse complement strand
CCCAGGAAACTGTGCGTGCCTCGGCGATTTTCTTTACCGGGGCGTTCGTGGCGCTCTCACTTGCCGGCATCCGATCGCTGGCAACCCGTGCCATCGCCGCCGTGGCCATCGCCGCACTCCTCACAGCCGCCTGGTTCGTTGTCTTCCACCTGCGCTACGTCGATCTGCAGCAGGACTTCGAGCTGCAGATGTGGGACGGCTTTCGGAGCACCTCGACAAAGCTGCAGCTACCGGCCACGCCACCCGCCTTGGATGGAAGCGTCGCCGACGCGATCCGATCGAGCGATATCACTCAGCGTCTCGCCGCCGTCCTCGCGTCCACCGCGACGCTGTTTCCCGCGTTGCTGGCGTCGGTGGCGCTGCTCGGAGTGCGTCTGGCGTGGGGATGGTATTACCACATTGCGCGCCGCCCGCTGGCGGCGCCGGCGCGGCCATTCCGGGATTTCCGCTTCAACGACCAGATGATCTGGGTCCTGGTGCTAACGCTCGCCGCGGCACTGATGCGCCTGGGGCCCGGAATCGACCTGGCCTGCTGGAATGTCCTCGCCGTGGTTATCGGGCTCTATGCCATGCGCGGACTCGCCGTGGTGACGACCGCACTGGTTCGGGCTTCGCCCGTGTTCATCGCCGTGCTGATCGTGCTAATGTTACCGATGTTCGCCTTTGCGCTGGTTGGATGCACCCTGCTCGGCATCGCCGATACCTGGGTTGACCTCCGCCGGCGCAGACCACCTGCCATGGGAGCAGTCGCATGACCGAACTGATTCTTCGCGAAGACGTCCCTTCACTCGGCAAGGCCGGAGAGATCGTCCGGGTCAAGCCCGGCTACGCGCGGAACTTCCTGCTGCCGCGCGGGCTCGCCTTCGAAGCCACCGAGGGGAACAAGAAGCGGATCGCCGCCGAGACAAAGGTGCGGGACGCGCGCGCCGCCACCGAGCGCGCCGGAGCCACCGATCTGGCACAACGGCTGGCCGCCGTCACTCTCGAGTTCACCGCCAAGGCGGGCGAGGATGGCAGGTTGTTCGGTTCGATCACGGCGAACGATATCGCCGAGCGGCTCGAATCCCGAGGCTTCGAGATCGATCGTCGCAAGATCGAGCTGGAGCATCCGATCAAGAGCCTCGGTTCCCATCAGGTGCCGGTCCGCCTGCACCACGAGGTCCATGCAGAGGTCCGGGTCAGCGTTGCTCAGGGTGAATGAGCGCGCCAGACCGTGGCGGACTACTCCTGTCCGGGTCCGGTATGGAGATCCGGTGGCGCCCGAAGCGGACGGAGATCGTGGAGACGGGCGTTCGTGAACCTGGATTCCCGATTCGGGGTTTATCGAATTGGCTGAGCGGCGGCGGGCACGGCTGCCGGCTGCAGTGCGGGCCGCCGTTCATGCCATCGAGGATCGCAAGGGGATCCGGCTTCTGGTGCTCGACCTTCGGGGACTGAGTAACGCCGCGGACTTTTTCGTCATCGCCTCCGGCACGTCGGACACGCACGTACGAGGGCTGGCCGATGCCGTGGTCCGCGAGATGGAGGCGTCGGGATACCCGGTCCATCACGTGGAGGGCATGCCCGGCGGACGGTGGGTACTCCTCGATTTTGTCGACGTGCTGGTGCATCTGTTTCACCCGGAGACGCGAGCTTTCTACCAGCTCGAGCGTCTATGGCAGGACGCCCCGGTGCTCCGAACCGATCTGCAGACGTCCGTCCGGGACGAGAGGTCACGATGATCCGTGGTACGACATGGCTGGTGCTCGCCGCCGCCGCGCTGGCGCCGGTCGCGGCACGAGCGCAGTATTTCGGCCAGAACAAGGTCCAGTATTCGCACTTCCACTTCAAGGTGCTCGAGACCGAGCACTTCGATCTCTATTATTACGACGTCGAACGCAACGCGGCGTATGACGTCGCTCGCATGGCTGAACGCTCGTACCACAATCTCTCCACCGTCCTCCGCCACCAGTTCCGCGAGCGGAAGCCGATCATCCTGTACGCCTCGCTCTCCGACTTCCAGCAGACCAACACCTCGTCCGAGGAGGTGCCCGAGGGCACCGGCGGCTTCACCGACTTCCTCAAACACCGGATCGTCATTCCACTGACCGGTTCGTACGCCGATCTCGAGCACGTGCTGCAGCACGAAATGACCCACCAGTTCCAGTACGATATCTGGTCGGGCGGCCGGGCCGGCGCCGGAATCCAGACGCTCATTGCGATCAACCCGCCGCTCTGGTTCGTCGAAGGCATGGCGGAGTACATGTCGCTGGGCGGGGTCGACCCCAATACCGCGATGTGGCTCCGCGATGCCGCGCGAGAGGGAAAGGTCCCCACCATTCACGACCTGGAGACCGATCCGCGGATCTTCCCCTACCGGTTCGGCCAGGCGCTGCTGGCGTATATCGGCCAGCGTTGGGGCGACGAGGCGATCGGCGCGATCCTCTCGGCGTCCCGCGCCGGATCGTTGGAAGGGGCCTTCCGCCGGGTGATCGGTCTCGACTACAAGCAGTTGAGCGACCAGTGGCGTGACGCCGTCGACAAGGAGTACCTGCCGCAACTCAATACCGCCGATCGTGCCGCGGCGATCTCCGACTCGGTGCTGAGCAAGGACCGCAGCGAGGGGACACTCCATCTCGCCCCGGCGCTGTCGCCGGATGGCAAACAGATCGCCTACTTCTCGGAGAAGAACTTCTACTTCGTCGACCTGTGGCTGGCCAACGTGTCAGACGGCAAGCCGATCCGCCGCCTGTTCAAGTCGACGTGGAGCTCGAACTACGAGACATTCCGCTTCATCAATTCGTCGTCGAGCTGGTCGCCCGACGGGAAGTACCTGGCATTCGCCGGCAAGCACGGCGCCCACGACGACATCCTGGTGCTCGACGTCGCCCAGAACAAGATCGTCGCGACGATCCACGCCCCGTTGAGCGGTGTCACCACGCCGGACTGGAGCCCCGACGGCACCAAGCTGGTGTTCACCGGCTACGATGGCGGCCTGTCGGACCTCTTCATCGTGGACCGCGACGGGAAGAACCTCAAACGGCTCACGAAGGACAAGTACGCCGATCTTCATCCCGCCTGGTCGCCCGACGGCAAGACGATTGCATTCACCACCGACCGCGGGCCGGAAACCGATTTCAAGACGCTCAAGATCGGCAATTACCGGATCGGGCTGTATCACCTCGACACCGGCACGATCGATTCGCTCGAGGGCATGGACTGGGGAAAGAACGTCGACCCGCAATGGTCCCCGGACGGACAATCGATCGCCTACATCTCCGACCGTACCGGCGTCAGCAATATCTATCTCTACGACCTGGCCAGCGGCGAGTCGTACCAGCTCACCAATTTCTTCACCGGTGCGCAGGGGATCACTCCGCTTTCTCCCGATCTCTCCTGGGCGCGCGCGTCGGACAAACTGGCCTACGTCTATTACGAGAATGGCGACTACGACATCTACGTCATGTCCAACCCGGAATCGCGCAAGCGCGAGCCATGGCGTCCGACAGAAGTTCTGGCCAATCAGCCGGCCCGTCCCGCCGCGCCGGTCGACACCGTGCAGCCGCAGGCCGCCGGCGGCAGTGCGCTGTACCGGTCGCCGGCCGGGCTGCGTCCAGCCGATTCGCTGGCGAAGCTGCCGGACTCGCTTCGATCGCCGGCCGAGGTATCGATCGCCCGGCTGATCGACTCGAGCCGGTTTACCCTGCCCGACACCAACACCTTCACCGAGCGACCCTACCGCACCCGTTTCACCACGGACTACGTGGCGCGGCCCAGCATCGGATACTCCCGGAGCAACTTCGGCAACGGGTTCTTCGGCGGTACGACGATTCAGCTCTCCGACATGCTCGGTGACCACGAGATGCTGTTCAGCGGCTATGTCAACGGGCGGATCGACGAAGCCCAGGTGCTGGCCGCGTACGTCAACCGCACCCGACGCATCAACTGGGCTGTGGGATTGTCGCAGGATCCGTACTTCTTCTACAATGGCTCGGGGTACCAGGACACCGGCATTCCCGGCGAGCTCAACTACGTCAGCGAAATCCGGCGCATCGTGCTGCGCTCGGCCTTCCTCACCGGGTACTACCCCGTCTCGCGCTTCCAGCGGTTCGAGGCCGGGATGCACCTCACCAACTTCGAGGACGCGGTCCTCGACTATTACCAGCCGTTCGACGCCAGCAGCGGCATCGCCACGGCCGATCCCTATAGTCAGAAGACGATTCTGCGTGAAGCCGGCTTCGTGCAGCCTTCGGTGGCGTGGGTGTATGACAACGCCCTGGACGGCTACACCGCGCCGTTCCTGGGAAGGCGGATGCGGATCGAACTGGCGCCCACCGTCGGTAGCTGGCAGTATCTCCAGAGCACCGTCGACCTCAGGCGCTACGACCACCTGGTGGGGCCATTCACGCTGGCGACGCGTGCACTCTACTTCGGGCGGACCGGGCGCGACGCCAACGAATTCGCGATGTACCTTGGCTATCCCGACCTGATACGCGGCTGGACGTCGGGGTCGTTCGACCGGCACGAATGCGCCACGCTGGTGGTCGCCGATCCGAATTCCAGCACCGGCTGCGCGTCGCTCGACCAGTTGGTCGGCACGTCGATCGGCGTCGCCAACGCCGAGATCCGGTTCCCGATCCTTTCGCAGCAGTACATGCACTGGCTGCCGGCCCTCTTCCCGCCGATCGAAGGCTCGCTCTTCTACGACGCTGGCGTGGCCTGGGACGGCAACAGCAAGGTCGGGTGGACCCGGCCCGCCGGCGCCTCGCCGACGACGTTCCGGGTTCCGCTCCAGTCAGTCGGACTCGAGGTGCGCATCAACGCGCTCGGATTCGTCGTACTGCGGTTCGACTATGCCAAACCGCTCAACCGCCCGGGTGTTTCGCCCTATTGGACCATTTCGTTCGGTCCCGCATATTGACGCGATGCATCGAGGTCTCGCCGGGCTGACTGCGCTGGCCGCCACGCTCGCCGGGTGTGGCGGCCAGCGCGTTCCACCCTTTCATCATCTCCCCGCGTCGGTCGCGACGCCGCCGGCAGACGCCGCTGTACTGCGCGTCTCGCGCGGCGGCGGCACCGTGCAGTTGTTGCATGCCAATTCGCTCGCCACCGACGAATCGATCATCCCGGGCGACCTTCCGGCGATATCACGGCTGCTGGCGCCGTCGGCCAGTGGGCAGGATGCCATCGTCTATGCCGCCGATCATCTTGGCCGGCTCCTGGTAATCGACCTCCGCGCCCGGCGGTTCCACCTCGTCCCCGGTTCAGCCCGTCAGCTCACCGGAACGATGGACGGCGTCATCCTCGGCGTCGATTCCGCCAGGCATCCCATCCGCTACGCCGACGACGTACTGACCACCTATCGCGGCACGGTCGAACCCGGCGCCGTGCTGCTGCGGGGACCCGGCGATGAGATTGTGGTTGTCGGCAACCGTCCTGGAGTGCTTCAGGTTTTCACGCCGCAGCGCGAAGTGCGGCACATGCCGATCGCGGATGGCCGGCTCGCGGAGACCTGGGTCGGGGACCTGGTAGCCTCCGTCACCGACAGTGGAGTCGACTTCGCCGATCCCACTGGAGGGACGCGCGATTCGCGCAGGCTCCCGTCGTTCGTCCGGATGCGAACGGCGCCCGTGGTCGGGAGGTTCTCGCCTTCCGGTCACCGCCTCTACGTGGCCACCAGGCACGGCGGGCTCGCCGTCATCGACCGCTTCAATCGCCGTCCCCTCAGCACCATCAAGCTCTCGGGTAACGTCACCGACCTGCGCGTCGACCGGACCGGGCGCTGGCTCATGGCGCATGCCAAGGCCGGTGACTCGCTCTGGATCGTCGACCTGACGCGGGCCGCGGTCGACACCACTCTCCGCGCACCATGGGCCGACGACCTCCCGCAGATCGTCGATGGCAGGACGCTCCTGGTTCGCCAGAACGGGAATGTGCTGGCCGTCGATCTCCGCGCGGCGGCTCAGGCGCACCACGGCGTCCTTGCCGGCGGCGCCGGCGATCTGTTCATGCTTCTGCCTTGGATCCCCAAGGGACAGCCGGCCGTCGAGGCTGCCGCACCACCACCGACCCCGGCACCCGACACGACGGCAGCACCGACGCCGCCGGCCGCCACCGGCACGGCCGCAGTCGCCGCCGCCGCGCCTCCCGCGCCGGCGACCGGATCCTTTTATGTCCAGGTCTCGTCGTCGCAGAACTCCGATTGGGCGCAGGCTCTCGCCACGCAGTTGAAGGACGGCGGTTTTCCGGCCAAGGTGCTCGATCCCAGGACCAGCGACGAAGGGTACCGCGTCGTGATCGGCCCCTACCCGTCCCACGACGAGGCCGACGCCGCCGGCAAGAAGCTGGGCCGGGCCTACTTCATCGTGCCCGTCGCACCGGGCGGCAACTGAGCCTTCCGGCTATCTTTGCGCCACGCGGCGGCGGCGCAACGCGGTGCGCCCTCGGCGGATGAACCCCTTACCATCCAGGCGATGAAGCTCACCAGGCTCGAGCTCTCGGGTTTCAAGTCATTCGCGGACACGGTCAACCTCTCGTTCGAAGAGGGCGTCACCGCCATCGTCGGTCCCAACGGCTGCGGCAAGTCCAATGTGTCCGATGCGGTGCGCTGGGTACTCGGCGAACAGTCCGCGCGGTTGCTGCGCGGCGGCAAGATGGAAGACGTCATCTTCCAGGGCGCCGCCTCCCGCCGGCCGGTCAACGTCACCGAGGTCTCGCTCTTTCTCGATAACAGTGACGGCCTGCTACCAACGCCGTACACCGAGGTCGCGATTACCCGCCGGCTGTCGCGGTCGGGCCAGAGCGAATACCTGCTCAACAACACCCCTGCGCGCCTCCGCGACGTCCAGGATCTGCTGCGCGGCACGGGGCTCGGCGGCGACGCGGGCGTGGTCATCGAAGCCAAGATGATCGACCTCCTCCTCTCCGATCGTGCCGACGAACGCCGTTCGCTGTTCGAAGAGGCGGCCGGCGTCGGGCTGTATCGCAATCGGCGCGAGACCACGGCGCGCCGCCTCGACGAGACCGCCGCCGACCTGCAGCGGCTGGAAGATCTCATTGCCGAGGTGCAGTCGCAGATCCGGTCGCTGGCGCGCCAGAAGGGAAAGACCGAACGCCATTCGGCGTTGATGGAGGAGAAGTTCGCCGTCACGGTCGCGCTTGCGCAGCGCCAGCTCGAGCGGCTGGCGTCGAACACCACCGCGTTCGAGCAGCGCCACGCCGAACTCACCACGCAGTTGCCGCTCCTGCGCCAGCGCCTCGCCGAAGCGGAGTCGACACGCGAGTCGGCGGCCCAGCGACGCAACGCGGCGGAACGCCACCGGAGCACCGTCGCCGAAGAATTGAGCGGGCTGCGCATAGCCCTGGGCAAGCTCGAAGGTGATCTCGCGCTCGCGGCCGAGCGGCAGACCAACGCCTCCGACCGCCGGCGGCGCGCTGTGGATGAGCGCGGCGATGCCGAAGTCCGCCTGCAGCAGGCGCGGCGAGAACTGCAGGGCGCAGCCGAAGAACGCACCGCCGCCGAGGCCGAATTCGCCGGCGTGGAGCGCGAGCTGACTACCCGCACCGCCGCCGAAGAAG
>JBOHRZ010000135.1:0-7581 GCA_050732975.1 Gemmatimonadales bacterium | reverse complement strand
GTCACCCACCGTGCGGGAACGCGCCGTCATCCGCTGGAGCCTCGGCCCGCTTACCCTTCCACACGAGCTTGCTCGCGTCGTGGTGGCCGAGCAGCTCTACCGTGCCAGCACGATCCTTCGCCACGAGCCCTACCACCGTGGAGCCCGCTGAGATGGTTCGCATCGTCGCCCATCCTCTCGGCCCCCTCGTCCCGATTCCTCCGCGTGTCGCCGCCTGGCGCCCCGAACTCGACGCCGCCGTGATCGACGCGGCGGGTGCCGAGGCAGCAATCGCCCGACTCCACGAGGACGGTGCCGTCGCCGTCACCACCGGTCAGCAACCCGGGCTGTTCACCGGACCGCTGTATTCCATCCACAAGGCGCTTGCCGCGACCGCCCTGGCCCGCGGGTTGGAACGGCGGTGGCGCCGGCCCGTGGTGCCGATCTTCTGGATCGCCGGTGACGACCATGATTACATCGAGGGGAGTCTCGCCGCCTGGCTGGGGGCTGACGGCGAAGTGGTCGAATGGCGGCTTCCGGCCCGCCCGCCGTCAGCTCCGCAGCTATCGCTGTCACAGCTGACGCTCCCCGACGAAATCGATGCCGGGATCGCGCTGCTGGCCGGCTCGCTGCCGCGGGGCCAACCGCGCGACATGACCATGGCGTGGATCGGCCGGCACTATACCGCCGGCGCCACCCTGCACGCGGCGTGTGCCGGCGCACTGGCCGAATTGCTGGCCCCGTTCGGCATCGTCTGCTTCGACCCTACCCACCCGGCGGCGAAGCGGGTTCAGGCGCCCCTGCTGCGCCGCGCGATCGAGCACGCAGCCGAAATCGACGCTGCGCTGAAGTCGATCCCCGATCCGGGAACCGGTGTGCGGACCGGCGACGGCGCCACGCTGGTATTCGTGAATACCGACGCCGGGCGGGAGCGCCTGATGATTGACGGCGACGCGTTCCGCACCCGCCGCAGCGGTATCGCATTCGGGGCGGACGACCTGGTCCAGCTCATCCAGGGCGAACCGGAGCGTTTCTCCGCCAACGTTCTCCTCCGGCCGGTGATTGAAGCAGCGCTATTGCCGACCGTTGCGTACGTCGCGGGACCGGCCGAGCTGACCTATCTCCGCAGCCAGAGCGCCACGCTCTACCCGCTCTTCGATGTCACGCCGCAGGTCCCGGTGCCGAGATGGTCCGGCGCAACCGTCCCGCATTGGGCCGAGCGATTACTGCACCGGCTCGACCTCACGGCCGAAACGGTGATCGCCGACGACAGTGCCGCCGCGCGCGCCGTTCTGGACCGTGATTTTCCGCACGACGCGCGACAGGCCATCGATGCGCTGCATGCCCAGGTCGGCCGGGGCAGGGATCTGCTCATCGATGCGGGCCGCCGCATCGACCCCGTTCTGGACGCGGCCATGGTCAACCGGCTGCGCCGGCTCGACGAACTGATCGACGACCTCGACGCCGTGCTGCGACGGCATCTGCGCAAGCGCTCCGACATCGCATACGCACAGTACCGGCGGTTGACGGATGTCTTCCGTCCCCTCGGACAGCCGCAGGAACGGGTGCTCACCGCGGCAACGTTCCTCGGCCGGTACGGAGATGCGTGGACCAACGCCGTCTTCGAGTCGGTCACCACCTGGACCGCGGGCCTGCCGCCGGAAACGATGTGAGTCGCCGCGGATCGTTTTTCGTGGGCGCGGGCATCCTGATGAGCCGGATGTTCGGCCTGGTCCGACAGCGGGTCCTGGTGCACTATCTCGGTCTCCAGACCGAGGCCGCCGATGCTCTCGCCGCTGCGTTCCGGATTCCGAATTTCCTGCAGAACCTGCTTGGTGAGGGCGCGCTGTCGGCGTCGTTCATTCCCAGCTACTGCCGACTGCTCGCCAAGGGCGACGAGCGAGAGGCGCGCCGACTGGCCGGCGCCCTGCTCGCCATCCTGGTGTGCACCGTGACCGTCATCGTGCTCTTGGGCGAACTGGCGACGCCGTGGTTGATGGACGTGTTCATTTCCCACGACTGGACCGGCTCGAAGCGGGCTCTCACCGAACAACTGGTACGGGTGCTCTTCCCGGGTGCGGGCTTGCTGGCAATTTCGGCCTGGTGCCTCGGCGTGCTCAACTCCCACGGTCGTTTTCTGCTGTCGTACGCGTCGCCTGTGGTCTGGAACCTCGCGATCATCGTCGCCTCGATCTTCATCGGCCGACACCAGCCGCCCGCCCAGTTTGCCGTGACGGTCGCCTGGGGCTCCGTCGTCGGCTCGCTGCTTCAGGTCGTGGCCCAGTGGCCGGCGGTGATCGCCGTCGGCGGCGCCATTCGTCCGGTCTTCTGGAACAACGTCCAGGAGATCCGCGAAGTCATCACCGCGTTCGTGCCCAACCTCATTTCCCGCGGCGCCAATCAGATTTCGGCATACATCGATCTGCTGATCGCGAGCGCAGTGCCGATCACCGGGGCCGTGGCGGCGATGGTCAACGCCCAGGTGCTCTATACGCTTCCCGTGTCGCTCTTCGGCATGGCGGTGTCCGCGGCGGAGCTTCCGGAGATGTCCCGCGAGCACGGCGAGCCCGAGGCCGTCGCCCGGGCGTTGCGAGTCCGGCTTGCCGACGCGACCGAACGGCTGGCGTTCTACATCGTCCCCTCGGCGGTCGGCTTCCTCGCGCTCGGCGGCGTCGTCGCGGGAGCCATTTTCCAGGGCGGACGGTTCAGCAGTAATGACACCAGTTTCGTGTGGATCGTTTTGGGAGGATCGTCGATCGGGCTGCTCGCCTCGACCCTCGGCCGGCTGTACGCCTCGGCGTTCTACGCGCTGCACGACACCCGCACCCCGCTGCAGTGCGGCGTCGTCCGGGTCGGCTTGACCGCGATACTCGGCGTGACCGCCGCCCTGATCCTCCCACCGGCACTCGGCGTGGCACCGCGCTGGGGTGTCGCCGGGCTGACTGCGTCGGCCGGGCTGGCCGGCTGGGTGGAGTTCGCGCTGCTGCGGCGCGGCATCTTCCGGCGGGTCGGACGCTTCACCATGCCGGACCATCATCTCCTCAAGTTGTGGGCGGCCGCTCTGGTTGCGGCGGCCGTGGGCACCGCGGCGCGACTCGGCGCGGCAGGGATGGGGCCGATACCTCTCGCGCTGGTGGTCATTCCGGCGAACGCCGCGACGTACGTCGCCCTTGCGTACGCCTTGCGGATTCCGGAAGCCCGATCGCTGGTGGCGTGGGTCCGCGGCAGGTCGCACCGGAGCCCGCTTGCCCCATGAACGCCACGCTTCAGCGCAAACTTGATACGCTACCCGATGGGCCCGGTGTCTATCTCTGGAAGGATGTCTCCGGCGCGGTGCTGTATGTCGGGAAAGCGGCGAACCTGCGCACCCGCGTCCGATCGTATTTCGGCGGGGACGAGCCCGCATCGCCGACGCAGGGCCTCCTGGTGGACCGCATCGCCGACGTCGAGACGATCGTGGTTCCCGACGAAGCGCAATCACTGCTGCTCGAAAACAACCTCATCAAGGAGTACCAGCCCCGCTTCAACGTGCGGCTCAAGGATGACAAGAGTTATCCGTCGATCGCCGTGACGCTGGGCGAACCGTTCCCGCGCGTCCTGGTGACGCGGCGGCGGAACATTCCGGGCGCCCGGTATTTCGGGCCGTACACCGATGTCGGCGAGATGCGCCGCACCCTCAATCTCATCCGCCGCATGTTCACGGTGCGTTCGTGCAGCGACGATCTCCCGGCGACGGTCCGCGAGCGTCCCTGCCTCGACCATTACATCGGACGCTGCCGGGCGCCCTGCGTGGGGTGGCAGGACGCCCCCGACTACCAGAGAATGATCGCCGAGGTCGTCGACTTCCTCGAAGGCCGCACGGTGGATCTCAAGGCACGGATCCGCGCCATGATGCTGGCCGCCAGCGAACGCCAGGATTTCGAACGGGCCGGCGACTTCCGCGACGCGCTGAAATGGCTCGATCAGGTCGAGACTCCGGCCGCCGTGGAAATGATCGGCACCGGCGACGCCGATGCGATCGGGTACGCACGCGACGGCGATGATGCTGTTGCGGTGGTGTTCCGGGTGCGCGAGGGCCGCGTGGTGGGCCGCGAACACCGGGTGCTGGAGAACGTCGAGAACGAGATCGACGAAGACGTGCTGGGTGCCTTCCTGATCCGCTGGTACCTTCCGTCAGAAGACAAGGCGAAGCGGGTCGTGGTGCCGTTCGCGCCGAGCAACGTCGAGGCCGTCAGCGAACTGCTCCACGGCCAGCGGTTGTCGGTGCCGCACCGCGGCGTCGCGGCGCGGTGGCTGGACCTCGCCGACCAGAACGCCCGACATCTGCTCGAGAGCCTTCGCCTGGAAACCTTCGAGACCAGTGAACGCGCCGAAGATCCGGTCTACGCGCTGGGCCGTGAAATCGGGCTGTCGGTGGTACCACGAATCTTCATCTGCATCGACATCTCGACCAACCAGGGACGCGACACGGTCGGATCACTGGTCACCTTCGAGGCCGGGCGTCCCCGCAAGTCGGAGTATCGCAAGTACCGCATCAAGGGGATCGCCCAGCAGGACGACTTCGCGGCGATTCACGAGGTCGTGACCCGCTATTTCCGCCGCCGGCTCGACGAAGGCCTGCCGTTGCCCGATCTGGTGGTGATCGACGGCGGCAAGGGTCAGTTGGGAGCGGCACTCGACGCGATGACCACGCTGGGCGTGGCCCAGGTGCCGCTCATTTCCCTCGCCAAGCGGGAAGAGGAGATCTTCCTTCCCGCGCGGAGCGAACCGCTACGGCTCCCGGCGCGGAGCCCGGCGCTCCGGCTGCTGCAACGCGCCCGCGACGAAGCCCACCGCTTCGGAGTTGCCTATAATCGAAAGCGGCGGACCGAACGGACCATCACTTCTGCGCTGCTCGACATCCCGGGGATCGGCCCCAACCGGCGCCGCGCGCTGCTGCAGGCGTTCGGATCGCTCAATGGCGTCCGCGCGGCCTCGGCGGCTGACGTCGCCGCAATTCCCGGCTTCTCCGATGCGCTGGCGCATCGCATCCTCGACTATCTCAAGGTGCACTGACATGGATTGGTATCTGGAATGCTCCGATTGTGGCGCGACCGCCGAAGCCGCCGGGTTGCCGACGGTCTGCACCGTATGCGGCCGTCCGTACCTGGTCCGGTATCGCGACCGGGAACACTCCCGCGAGGAGCGTCACGCCGTGTTCCATGGCAACGGCATGTGGCGCTATCGCTCGTTTCTGCCCCTCGCGCCAGGCGAGGACCCGGTCACCCTCGGCGAAGGCGACACGCCGCTCCTCCCGGCTCCGCGATTGGCAGAGCGGCTCGGGCTTGGCGATATCTGGATCAAGGACGAAGGCTGCAATCCGACCGGTTCGTTCAAGGCGCGGGGACTCTCCGCCGCGATCACCCGGGCCGTAGCGGCAGGCGCCAAGCAATTCGTGATCCCGACGGCAGGCAACGCCGGCGTCGCGAGTTCCGCCTACTCGGCGCGCGCCGGGGCCAAGGTCCGCGTGTACGCCCCACGCAGCACGCCGGCGACAATCCTGGCGCAGATCAGCGCCTATGGCGCCGATCTCGTGCTCCTCGACGGCCACATCGGCGATTGCGGCAAAGCGTCGCGCCAGTTCGCCACGGAGGCCGATGCGGTCGACCTGAGCACCTTGCGCGAACCCTACCGGATCGAGGGGAAGAAGACCCTCGGCCTCGAAATCGCCATGCAGTATGGCTGGAAGCTTCCCGACGCGATCATCTATCCGACCGGCGGCGGCACCGGCCTGATCGGCATGTGGAAGGCGTTCCTGGAGCTGCGCGACGCGGGATGGGTGACGGACCCGATGCCGAGACTCTTCAGCGTGCAGAGCACCGGCTGCGCCCCGATCGTCAAGGCGTTCGAAGCCGGCGACGATGCAGCGCAGCCGTGGCCCGATCCCTGGACGGTTGCCAGCGGCCTCCGGGTGCCGGGTCCGCTGGGGGACAAGCTGATGTTCCGCATTCTCCGGGAAACCCGCGGCGGGGCGGTCGCCGTTCCTGATGAGCGGATGGTAGAATGCGCCCGGATCGGAATGGAGGTCGGCGGCGTGGACTTTTCGCCCGAGGGGGGTGCCGCGCTCGCCGCCACCATCGAGCTTGGAAGACGGGGCAACCTCGCGCCGGAACACCGCGTGGTGGTCTTCAACACGGGGGCCGGCTGGCTGTATCGCGAACCCTCGCAATTGGTGCGCAATCCGTGATCCAGCGACTATTTTCCAACGCCGCGCAATGGCGGCTCGTACCTGCTGAAGCGGCGCCGCCGTCGGCGCCACGGTTGAACCATCGAGGAGTTGCCATGAAGCTCATGACCATTACGGCCGGCCTTGTGCTGATGGCCGCGCCGCCGCTCATCGCTCAGACGGAACCCGATTCGGGCATCCAGGCCCGGGTGGCAAACGCACTGGCGCCGCACGGCCGCTACGAGTCGCCGATCTGCCACCTCACCGGAGGCGACTTCCGGACCAACAGCGCCGGGCTGTCGCTCAAGACGTCGGCCGAGGGGATCACCGACATCAACTCGGGCCAGCGGAGCGTCATCGATTCGAAGAAGTATCATGACATCGTCACGAAGGCGGTGAGCCAGGCGACCGATGCGGTGACGAACAACCCCAAGAGCGCGGCCGGATGGTACTTCCTGGGCCGGGCCGACCTGCAGTTGGGCGACCTTCGCGGCGCCGATTCCGCCTTCACCGAGGTGGAGACGCTCGACCCCGATTGTGCCGAGGAGACAAAGTCGTACCGGCAGAAGGCGTGGCTGGTGCTGGTGCAACCCAGCGCGGAGTACATGCACAAGGGACAGACCGACTCGGCGCTTGCCGTGCTGCGGGCCTCGATGATCATCTCCCGCATCTACCCGCAGGGATACTACAATCTCGGTGGCACCTTCGTCGACAAGAAGATGTATGACAGCGCGGTGTATTACTTCAAGCAGGCACAGCAGAAGTCGGGGAGCGACCCGCAGTTCGCGTCGACTCTCAAGAATTCGACGTACAACCTGGCGTATCTGTATCAGCAGATGGGCGATATGCAGAACGCGATCACCGAATACAGGCAGTACCTGACCTACGATCCGAACAACACCGACGTCAAGCGGGCACTGGCATCAGCCCTGCGCCTCACCGGGAAGACCGATGAGGCCTCCGCCCTCGAACAGCAACTGATGGCGAGCGGGGCGATGAGCAGCGGCGACCTGATGAGCGCCGGGGTCCGATCGTTCAATGCCAAGGACTACGCTGCGGCGGCCGACGCGTTCCAGAAGGTCCTGGACAACGAGCCGTACAATCGTGACGCGATGTTCAACCTGGCCAACTCGTATTTCGCCATGGACAGCGGCCAGAAGCTGATCGAAACGTCGACCAGGCTACTGGCGATCGAGCCGCTCAGCGAGGCAAACGTCAAGCTGCTCGCCAACGGTTACCGCCTGGTCAAGAACCAGGACAAGCAGATCGAGATCACCACCAACTTGCTCGGCATGACGACGAAGATCGCCGTCGATTCGTTCCGACCGACCAAGACCGGGGCGAAGCTGTGGGGTGGCGCCACGGGCAACGCCGCGGTGAATTCGGCTGGCAAGACG
>JBOHRZ010000134.1:0-7588 GCA_050732975.1 Gemmatimonadales bacterium | reverse complement strand
CGTGGAATCAGCGCGCGAGCCGGCGGCTGCGCTAGGTTTGTCACTTCTCACTTCTCACTTCTCACTTCTCACTTCTCACTTCTCACTTCTCACTTTGCTGACTTCGGCCATCATATCCGCTCGCGGCGCTCGCCGCTGGGCCTCCGGCCATCCATGGATCTTCCGGAGCGATGTCCGGCGCGGACCGGACCTGCCGGGAATCGTGCCGGTACGCGACGAACGCGGCCGCTTCCTCGGCCAGGCGCTCTGGTCGCCACGGTCGGAGATCCGGCTGCGGCTGATCGAACGCAGCGACACGCCGGTGGACGGAGCGTGGTGGCGGATCCAACTGGAGCGCTGCCGCGAGCGGCGGGCGCACATCGACGCCACCGCGTGGCGGGCGGTTCACGGCGAGGGCGACGCACTGCCGGCGCTGATCGTCGACCGGTACGACCGCTGGCTGGTCGTGCAACTGCTTTCCGCGGCGCTGGAAACCCATCGGGACACCATCATCGAGGCGTTGCGCGACATTTTTGTCCCCGAAGGAATTCTGCTCCGCCACGACGTCCCGGCGCGCCGGCTGGAGGGACTGGACGACCGGGTGGTCGCCGCGTGGGGAGAAGTGCCGGAACGGATTGCGGTGCGCGAGGGTGCCGTGCGATGGTGGGCCGCGCCGTGGACCGGCCAGAAGACCGGCGCATTTCTCGACCAGCGCGAGAACCGCCTTCTCGCCGGCTCGCTGGTACGCGAGGGCGGCAGTGCCCTCGACTGCTTCGCCTACCACGGGTCGTTCGCACTCCATCTGGCACGGAACGCGGCGGTTGTCACCGCGCTCGATGCCAGCGGCGACGCGCTGGCGCGCGGCCGCGAGAACGCGACGCTCAACGACCTGGCCAACATCGAGTGGGTGGAAGGCGACGCCTTCGATCTGCTGCCCGGGTGGGGACGTTCGGGGCGACAGTTCGATATGGTGGTGGTCGATCCGCCGGCGTTTGCCAAGAACCGATCGAGCGTCCCCGCGGCGTTGCGCGGCTACCATGAGATCAACCGCAGGGCGCTGCGGCTGGTGGCGCCGGGCGGATGGCTGCTGTCGGCAAGCTGCTCGTTTCACGTGTCGCGGACGCAGTTCCTGGAGATGATCGCCCGGGCGGCGGGCGCCAGCGGCCGGCGGGTCACGCTGCGGCGGATCCTGGGTCAGGCGGAGGATCATCCCGAACTGGTCACCGTGCCCGAAACCGGGTACCTGAAGAGTGTGCTGCTCCGCGTGGACTGACCGGGTGCGGTTGACGTCGCGAGCGCGATTCACGACGTTACGGCATGCTCAGCACGCAGCAGCTCCTTGCGGCCGCCCCACGGCGGCGGCCTCTTCGCTCGCTGCGCCAGCAATACGACCTCTACATCATGGACCGGATCGAACACTACAAGAACTCGTTGTCGCGGGAGGAACTGCTACGCCAGGCGGACGAAGCAATGGTCGACCTGCGCGGTGACGAACAGTTCCTGCTCACCGAGGTGCTGGCACAGACCGCCGTCGATGAATACATCAAGAAGCGGCTCGGGATCCGGCGCTTCGACACCTGGCGCAAGTCATTTCCCAAGCTGCGCGCGGCGCAGCGCGACCCGACCCATTGGGGTCTTGACGGGGACCATCCGGTGGCCATGCTGGCGCCGCGTGTCGAACCCGGCGACCGCATTCTCGTGGTGGGCAGCGGCGCAGAGGCCGGCGCGTATCTCCTCTCGGCGCATGACGGCGAAGTGATCTTCCTCGACCGGGACGTCGGCGCGGTGGAGCGCGCCGAGAACCGGGTGGCAACCGAATCGCTGTCGTCGACATTCGAGGCCATGTGCGTCCAGTTCGGACCGTGGTTGCCGACGCTGGGTGGCGACTTCGTCCTGGTGGTGCTCGACGCGGGGACGCTGGCGTCGCTCAAGCCGGGCGACCGGCGGGTGCTGCTCGCCGAATTGCAACGGATCACCGCGGCGGGCGGGTTGCACGCGTTGGTGGCCGATTCGCTTGGCAGCGGGCCCGAGGGACTTGCGGGACACTATGCCGCCTGGGCGCGCGAGCCGATTCCATCGGGCGCGCGGCGTGGCCGCGGCGGCTCACGCGGCGCGCTTTTTGTCAAACCCACGGCGACCGAACGCGACGCGGTCGAGACCGATCCGTCGCGTCGCTCAGGATAGTTCGCGGCAGACGAAAGAAAGCGGGGCCGGCTTGCGCCGGGAGAGATCCCTCGCTCCGCTCTGGATAGTTCGCGGCATACGAAACAAAGCGGAGCCGGCTTGCGCCGGCCCCGCTTTGTTTCGTGCCGCGAACTACTTGCGGGCGCGCTTGCGTCCCCGCTTGGCGGCCTTCTTACGACCACCGCGCTTCGCGGCCTTCTTCCGACGTGCAGCCATTGGAGCCTCCCTGAGAAATGGTTTGGCGCGAGTCATCTCGTACGCGCGATGCTCGCGGCGACGCGTTCCAACACCGTAGTGCGGAGTAGCGTCGGCATATACAAGATCGAAACTTTTCCGTAACGCGCAATACCCCCCGCCACCCGAAATGGCGGCGACGGTACCGTACCGGCCGGAAAGTCGACACCCGTTCCGCCGCCGGCGCCGACGTTGACGACGCGCGCGCGACCCGAAAACACCGTCGCGCGCACGCGCCATTGCATGCTGCGCGTGCCGCCGGCACGATCACGAAGATCGGCTGCAAGCCGGTATTCATGCGGCTTTGCGTTCGGCGTCATCGCGACGTACCACTCGGCGCCGCGCGGCGCGGGTACGATGCACGGTGCGATGACGCGCGATGTCCGGCACGCGGTTGCACCTTGGTTCAGGCGCCGTTTTCATCCCCGGTGGCACCACCCGGTCGTCAGCGGCGCCAACCGTCCGGAAGACCCGCGAAACGACAAAACCGAACCTCGCACTTACTATTCTCGCGTGCGCGCACTTCGAAAAACCTCACCCGGCGTCGGCATGGAACTGGTCGATATTCCGGTTCCCGGATACGGCGCACGCGACGTGCTCATCAAGGTTCACTACGCCGGCGTCTGCGGCACCGACCTTCACATCTGGGAATGGGACGCGTGGGCGTCGGGCCGGTTGCGACCACCAGTGGTGATCGGTCACGAATTCGCGGGCGAGATCGCCGCCGTCGGCGCCGAGACCGAAGCGGAAAGAATCCTCCGGGTCGGCGACATGGTCACCGCCGAAGGTCACATCATCTGTGGGCACTGCGTCCCGTGCCGTACCGGCAACGGGCACATCTGCGTGCGAACATCGATCATCGGAGTCGACCGCGACGGCGCGTTCGCCGAGTACATCGCCATGCCGGCGTCGAATGTCATGCACCTCGACGGGATTCCGACCCACGTCGGCGCGATCATGGACCCGATCGGCAACGCCGTCCACACCGCGCTGGAGGGGGGCGACGTGGCCGGGACCACGGCGCTGGTGGTCGGCTGCGGCCCGATCGGCTGTTTCGCGGTCGGGGTTCTCAAGGCGGCCGGGGCGTCGCTGATCCTCGCGTCGGACCTGAACGACATGCGCCGGGGGCTCGCGTCACGCATGGGCGCCCAGCACGTCTACGACCCCGCCCGCGAAGACGTCGTCGCCCTGGCCCGCGAGCTGACCGGCGGCATCGGCGTCGACCTGGTCTGCGAGATGAGCGGGCATCCGGCGGGGCATGCCACCGCATTCGCCGCCGCCCGACCCGGTGGCCGCGTCAACCTCCTCGGCACGCCCAATCGCACCACCGAAGTCGACTTCGCACGCGACGTCATCTTCAAGGGACTCACCCTCTACGGCGTCACGGGACGCAAGATGTACTCGACCTGGCTGCACATGGCACGTCTGCTTCAGTCAGGTCAGCTCGACCCGACTCCGGTGGTGACGCACCGGTTCCCGATGGAGGAGATCGCCGACGCGATCGGCGTCATCAAGGACGGGACCGCAGGGAAGGTGATCCTCGAGGTGGCACGATGACGTCCAGCGACATTCCGCTCGAACGCCGGATCCACGATCAACTCGATCAGTTCCGCCGCGACGCGGTCTACAAGACCTTCAACTGGCTGAACTCGCCCCAGGCGCCGCGCGTCGAAATGGAAGGCCGCGGCCAGGTGCTGATCCTGTCGTCCAACAACTACCTCGGCCTGAGCGACGATGCCGTCGTCATGGCGGCCGGGAAAGCGGGGATCGATCAGTTCGGGGCCGGTACCGCGTCGGTGCGGTTCATCTGCGGCACCTTCACGATCCATCGCCAACTCGAGGCAGCGTGCGCCCGTCTGGTCGGAACCGAGGCGTCGGTGTCATTCGTGAGCTGCTGGAATGCCAACGAGGCTCTTCCCGGAACGATCCTCACCGACCGCGATATCATCCTCTCCGACCAGCTCAATCACGCGTCGATCATCGACGCGATGCGGCTCGCGAAGTCGATCACGAAGTGCGAGACGGGCGTCTTCAAGCATCGCGACTACGACGAGCTCGATCAGAAGCTCGCGGCCGCGAAGGACAAGGACGTCAAGATCGTGGTGAGCGACGGCGTGTTTTCGATGGAAGGCTCGCTGGTCGACCTTCCCCGGCTCACCGAGGTCTGCCGCAAGCACGGCGCGCTGGTCTGGCTCGACGACTCGCACGCCACCGGGGTCCTCGGCGAACGGGGCCGCGGTACCGCGGAACACTTCGGGATGTTCGGCGAGGTCGACATCATTACCTCGACCCTGGGCAAGGCCCTGGGCGGAGCGGCCGGAGGATTTGTCGCCGGGTCAGCGGCACTCTGCGATTACCTCATGCAACGCGCCCGCCCGCAGCTCTTCACCAATGCCCTGCCGCCGACGGTGGCCGCGTCGGCTCTGGCGGCCATCGAGGTATTGGAGGCGGAGCCCGACCGGGTGGCACGGCTCCGGGCCAATACCGTCTATTTCCGGGAGGGGCTCCTCGGCCTCGGGTTTCACCCCCTTCCGGGCGATACTCCTATCGTACCTGTAATCCTCGGCGAGACGGCCGCAGCGATCCGGATGAGCCAACTCCTGCTCGATGAAGGGGTTTTCGTCACCGGATTCGGCTTTCCGGTGGTCCCCCAGGGTCAGGCGAGGGTACGCTGCCAGATTTCGGCAGGGCACACCCGCGAGGACCTGGACGAGGCGCTGGCTGCCTTCGCCCGGGTCGGTCGGACGTTGCAACTGGTGTGAGACCGCGGTCTGTTCCTTGCGGCGCTCGCGATCACTGTTTTCTTCAGGAGACCCTTCGATGACGCTCTTCCAACGCCGTGCGGCGCTCTACGCCGTCGTGTTGGCGGCGGTCGTTCCGGGCGCCGCCCGGGCCCAGCGAACCGACTCGTACACCTGGAAAATCGGAGTCAACGCCGGGATCATGGCGTTCCAGACCCGCGCCCAGGATACCAAGGTCATCCCGTCGGCCGGTGCGCACCTCCTTGTCATGGCGCGCCGTGGCGGGTTGATGGTCGGCGTCGACGAGGGCATCGGCAGCAACGAGGGGAAGAAGGCGGGAGACTACCTGCTGTTCAACGACGTCCGCCGCTATCAGGCGGTGATGATGGCGTTCCCGATCTCGGGACCGATCGAACCCTACTTCGGCGGCGGCGGCGGCATCCTGACCGTCGTCGGGCCGCGGATCGACAGCAACCTGTATCCGGATCCGACCGATCGCGCGGTGCTGCTCGCTGATGCGAAGGAGCACAGCGCCAGCGGCTTCCTGACCTTCGTCGGCGGCATCCAGGGCCGTGCCGGCCGGTACACACTCTTCGCGCAATACGAGGCGACGACGTCGCCGAGCGACGACAAGATCCTCAAGGGCGCGGGGCAGACGCTGCTGGCGGGATTGCGCGTCGGTCTGGGTTAGGATCGCGAAAGTGTCAACGGCGGAGGGTACGCCGCGAAGTAGTCAGCGCGATCCCTCAACACGACGCGGTCCCGCCCGCCAGCCGGGCAGGGCCGCGACTCGCTAGCTCCCCGAAATTCTCCATCCGCGCGGCTTCCATCCCAGCGCCACAGCCCGCTCGACACTCCAGCGATGCGGTGTCGCCGCCGAACGCAGCCGGTAGCCCGCTGCCGAGACGACCGGCAGCCGACTCACCGCAGCGAGCGCCGCCAGACGCAACGCCACTCCACCCGATCGAATTGCTGCGATCCCCGACTCGCTGCCGGTGATCCAGCGCAGCAATTCCATGCGGGACGGCGGTTCCGGATCGACAAGGTGCAGGATCTCGCCACTGCGGAGCTGCGCCGCCGCGATCGCCAGTCCACTGGCAACGTCGGTGGGGTTCACTGCGGGGAGCGAAGCGCCCGCCGCTCCGGCCAGCCAGATACGCCTGCCGCGCCGCCAGCCCACCGAGGGAGGCAGTTCCATCCGGCGCGCGAGCACCAGACCGGGACGGACGACAACGACGTCCTGCGTCCTGGCGGCTTCGCGCGCGATCGCCTCGGCGGCACATTTGGCCTGCGTATAAGTGCCGCGCCGTTCCGGGACCGGCTCGAGCGGGCTGTGTTCGTCGATCGGATCGAGCTCGCGCCGTGCGGTGCAGAGCACGACCAGCGAACTGAGATGCACCGTCCGGATCTGCTGCGCCGCGCGGAGCACCCTGGCCGTGCCATCGACCAGTGACGCGCGCACCGCCAGTGCATCGCCATCGAGCTGACCGGCAGCGTGGAACACGGTTGCAGCGCCGTTGACGAGGTGCGCCAGCGCGTCGTCGTCGAGAAGGTCACCGGTGACCCAGTCCACGCCGGTAATGGCCGGCCGCGCCCGGCGGCTCAGCGCCCGCACCCGATGTCCCGATTCGACCAGTGCGCGCACCAGCGGTGCACCGATCCGGCCGGCGGCGCCGGTCACGGCGACGATGCTCATGCGGCCGGGGCCGCGAGCATGGCATCGGCAAGTTGAAGGGCCAGCGCCACCAGCGTCAGGCCGCTGTTCGCCACGCCGCCGCGTCGCAGCACCGAGCCATCGCAGATCATGATGTTGCCGACATCGCGCACTGCAAGGCTTTCGACACCAGAACCCGCCGGCGCGAGGAAGTCGCGGGCAGCGCCGGAGTGGTGCGCCGCGGTGCGATAATCCCACGCCTCGGGCGGCACCCGGTTGATCGCGACGATGTCGCCGCCGGCCTGCGCGACGAACTGCTCCAGGCACTGCTGATACGCGGTGTGCTCGCGCTGGTTGACGTGCCAATTGAGTTCGGGGAGCGCGCCAGGCCGGTACCGGACGCCTCGTTGGACGAGGGCCTCCTGTTCGCCGAGCATCAGCAACGAGTAGTAATCTCCGCGGAACCCGGCGCGCGACTTGAAGAGCACCGCCTCGCGCAAAGCTTCGAGGTTACCGAGCAGCGTGAGGATTTTCCGGGGCGAGAACGGATCGTTGCGAAGATCTGACAGGATATAGCGTGCTTCGCCGGTGATCGACCGGGTATCGAGATTGAGCGCGGGCCGCAGGTAAAAGACCGTCTTGAGGCCGTCGACCTGGTAGGCAAAGCCGGCCCGGACACTGAATCGCCCGGTGTCGACGCACGAGACCTGCTTGAGCGCGCTATCGGGGCGCAACCGCAGCTTGGCGACGTAGGCCATCGGATGATCGTGATATCCGCCGGCGAGGCGCTCGCCGC
>JBOHRZ010000133.1:0-7610 GCA_050732975.1 Gemmatimonadales bacterium | reverse complement strand
GCACGGCTGCCCTCGCCTGGTTCTGCCGGCACTCACGTCCGCAGGTGACGTTCGGAATCCTCTGGACCGCGATCGCCATTTTTCCGGTGAGCAATGTGCTGGTGCCGACCGGGATCGTGCTCGCCGAGCGGACGCTCTTCCTGCCGACCATCGGGGTGGTGATCGTCGGCGCCGACCTGCTTGGTATCGCGGTGCGCCGCATCTTCGCGCTGGGATCGCCGGCGCGGGTCGCGGTGACGGCAGGGCTCGCGATCCTCCTTGGCATGGGCCTGACGCGGAGCTGGTCGCGGCAGCAGGTCTGGCACGACCTGGCCACGCTCTGGTTCCAGTCGATCATCGACGCGCCGAACAGCTATCGAGCGCACCACGCATATGCCGAGGTGCTTTTCAGCGCCGGGATGAAAGGTACAGCTGAAAAGCACTACAAGATTGCCATGGAGCTGTTCCCCGAGGCCTGGCCACTCTATCTGGATCTCGCCGATAAGTATCGAGGTGCGGGGCTCTGCACCCCGGCGCTCAAGTATTACAAACAGGTGCTGTTGCTGACCCCGGGCCAGAGCGGCGCCCGGGCCTCCGAGGTAGCGTGTCTCCTCTACCTTGGCGACTACGCGGAAGCCGCGGCGGAGGCCCGTATCGGTGTCTCTTTCGGAATGCAAACGAAGAGTCTCGAGTTGTATGCCCGCATTGCCGACAGCGCGGCGCGCGTTCATGCAGCGCCTCATACCGTGAACCTTCCGCCGCCGGTCGATAGCATGCCGCAACGATGACGCGGCGGCGCTGGGCGATCGCCGCGGCGATTCTCCTGGCCGTCGCGGTATCGATGGGGCGCAGTCTCGGCAACGGCTTCGTTTACGACGACGTCGCCGCGATCGCGACCAATCCGCGGGTGACGGCGCCACATTGGGCAAGGATCCCGACCAGCACCTACTGGCAGGGTACCCTGTGGCGCCCGCTCACAACCGCAGCGGATGCGGCGCAATGGCAGGCATCCGGCGGCAATCCCCGGCTCTTCCACTTCGTCTCGCTGATCGCCTATGCCGGCCTCGGCTGGTTGCTTTACCTGCTGCTCGATCGGATCGCGCGGCAGGCCGGATGGCGCGGGGCCGGCCCGGCGACCGCCGGTGTGCTGCTCTTTCTGGTGCACCCGGTGCACGTCGAGGTGGTTGCCAACGTTGCGGGCCAGGCGGAACTGTGGAGCGCGCTGGCACTCGCCGGTGCTTTGCTGATCTACTGGCGCGCCCGGACCGAGGCTTCCGGTCCGCTCCATCTGATCGCGCTGCTGGCTATGGTATTCCTTGGTATAGCAGCCAAGGAACAGGGATTCATGATCCCGGTCGTGCTGGCGGGAATGGAGTGGCTGCTGCTGGGAGGCCGCGGCGAACGATGGACCGCCCGGATCCGGCTGCTGCTGCCAGCATTTCTCCTGGCGGCGCCAATGTTCGTGTTCCGCGCATCGGTGGTCGGCGGCGCCACCGGCGAAACACCGGCGCTGGCGTGGCGCGGCGCAGGCCTCGGAGCCCGGCTGTTGACGTTTCTCGCCGTGGTGCCCGTCGATCTGCGGCTGCTGGTCTGGCCGTTTCACCTTTCCGCCGACTATGGCCCGCCGGCAATTCCCATCGGCGGTCCGGTCACGGCGCAACACCTGCTCGGCCTGCTGATCGTGGCCGGCTTCGCCGCGGCGTTCGTGACTACGATACGGCGAGCTCCCGGCGTGGCGTTCGGACTGTGGTGCGCCGCGGCGACGCTGGCACCGGTCGCCAACGTGATTGTGCCGACCGGTATCGTGACCGCCGAGCGGGTGTTGTTCCTCCCCAGCCTGGGGCTGACGATTGCGGGGATGGCTGGCGCGGCGCAGGTAATGGCGAAGCGCCCGGAGCCGCGGTCGCGACTGGTGATGGCAACAATCGCGGTGGGAGCCCTGATGGTGGCGTTCGTGGTCCGCGGTCTGACGCGCACGCCGGTATGGCACGACCAGCGGGCATTCTACACGCAACTCACGCTCGATGCGCCACGCAGCTACAGCGCCTGGAAGATCTCCGCCGCCTATTGGGCGAGCGTCGGCGACACCGGCCGCGCGACTGCGGCGCTGCGCCGGTCATGGCAGCTCTGGCCCCACGACGCGCAGGTACCGGAGCGGCTGGGACAGATCTATCGAGCGGCGGGCCGGTGCGACCTGGCGGTGTCGGTGTTCGAGGCGGGAATTGCGGTCGACTCCACAGCCACGTCGCTGCGCGCCAGGCTGGTGGAGTGCCTGATCAAGCTGCGACAATGGGACGCGGCGGATCGCTACGCGGCGGCCGCCCCGGGCGGGTTCGATGCGGACCGGGCGCGGATTGCCCGGCTTCGTGCCGCAGACCGTGCCGCCGGGCCGCCCTGAGCAAACTCTCGCAACGATTTCCCGCCCGCTGGTAATCAGTGACGAACGATCGTCCGGAGTGGTACGAAGCCGGAAACGACCCGGATCTCGCTCTACCTCCGCAGAATCAGGAAGAACAGGCCCGCCAGCGCGATGAGCTGGCCGGTCCAGAAGGTGAACATCCAGCGAAGCATGCGGCGTTCCATGCGTCCGAGGCGGGTCTCGATCTTCACCTCGAAGTCGGCCATGCGTCGCTCGCTTCTCGACTCGAAGTCGCCGATCCGCCGCTCGATTCTTGTCTCGAATGCCGTCATCCGCTGCACTATTTCGGCGCTGAACTCCGCCAGCCGCTGCTCGAGCCGGGCATCGAACCGGACAAAGTTGAGTTCGTTGACGCGGTAAAGATCCGCGCGATAGGCCTCATCAGCAGTATTCAGCACATCGACCAATTCATTAGCCACCTCGTCACCCAGCTTGTTGTAGAACTGTTGCGAGAGTTTGAGTGTCAGCGGCATCGGGTCTCCGGGTGTGGTCCGATGGCACCCTAACGGTACGCTCGGCGGATCGAAGACACAATCGAACGCATGGGGCTGGCTGGATGACGCAGCAACTCGCCAATGTCATCCCGAGCGAAGGCGCGCAGCGCCGAAGTCGAGCAACTGTGTTTCGTCCGTTGTCATGCTGGGCTCCACGCGGGCCGGTTCAGCCTTGATTCGCTCCCCCGCACGGCCGATCAACAATCACAAACGCCCGGTTCATGAAGGCGGGGAGCGCTTTCACATCCGTCACCGCCGAAAAAGGTGAGCGGCCACTCTCCTCATTCCAAGTCGGTCGGGTCGAGTCCCTAAGTCGACCGGCCGATATGCGGACCCGGCCGCGGGTTCTACGCGGTCGGAGGCTCGATTTCCATTCGTACCAGCGCGGTTTCCGGTCCTCTATACTCGTTCCCCGATTCAGTCCGCCGGAATCCGAACCGCAGAGATCCGCTTCGTGAAGTGGGAGACAGCTTCAATGAATCTGCAGCCCGCTTTCCGGGTCAGGTCCGTGTCAATTCGCCCTCCGGCAGACGCCTTTGTCGATCGGCGACGAACGATTTGCGAGCGGCCACTCTTGCTTCTCCATCTCCGCAGAAGGTTCTCCCATCGCTGACGGCGTCGTTACGGTTGCGGCCGCCCGAATCACGAAGGCGACCACCCGCGTCATGGACCAGGACGCCGGCACTACAGATCGGCAGACCGGAATCACGAGTCCGGAGATCGACGTAACGATCTTTCACACCGGCACGACCGATTTCCAGACAGGCACTACTGACTCGTAGACGCCCCCTACGGCTTTCGATGGTGGCGTCACGACCGCGAGCATTGATCCGGTTTCTTGCCCGACGGCGAACGTCTCGCAGATCCGCTCGTCAGCTCGATCGAGGACTGCCGGCGAGCGGCGCAGGTGCTACACGCCGTTGCGCGCCGGTGTCGCCTCCCCGTCGTTGCGGGTCGGCGCGAAGCGTCCGACGAAGTGCAGCGTGCGATCGAAAATCAGCGAGGCTGGAAAGGGGTAGAGGCGAAGCCGGCTGGTCCAGTATTCCTCCCTGAGCCCGGCGCCGCGAAGCAGGTCGTCCCAGGCTCCGCGCGACAGGTAGCGATACGGCAACCGCACGCCGTGACCGGCGTTGCCCACCCAGTCCATAAGACGCAGCACAGCACGATCCGACGGCCCTCGTGCCACATGATCCTTTATGAGCAGTCCTCGGCGGGAAACACGTACAGCCTCGGCGACGAGCGCGGCGGGTTCATCAACGTGGTGCAGCACGTCTATGAACATCGTGTAGTCCACCGACCGGTCGCCGGCCGGAAGATGGACACCGTCGAACGACTCGACGGGAATTTCGGTGTGTGAACGGACGAGCACGTCGACGCCGCGAACGACAAGTCCCGGCTGCTCGTCCATCAGCCGCCGGGCCAGCAGCCCGTTGCCGGCGCCGATATCGAGCACCGAAGCCCTGGGCGGCAGCATATCCCGCAGGTGCGCAACCAGTCGCGAGATCCGGCGAGGGAAGACCGCTCGCGCATGCAGCCGGGTGAGCGTGTTCAGAAAGTCGCCATCGCGGTCACACCAGCATCAGGCATCTGGCACCGGCGATGCCTCTCGTCGCAGTCCGAGAATCGACAGGAAGAAGCTCGAAAAGAATCCCTGCACACCAAGTATCATGAGCAGCGCCGCGGGAATGACTTCGCGCAGCGTGCGTTGCGGATCGAGGCCGCCGAAGCCGGCGGCGTGCCACTGCCATACGCTCGCCACGGCAAGCGCTAAGCCGGCAATGAGCGCCGCCACGCTCAGCACCAAACCGGTCTCCAGCGTGACACGCCCGTACAACCATTCCAGGCGCCGATCCGGCGGGTGGAGTCCTTGTGTCGTCGCAAACACTCGCGCAAACAGCCAGAAAACAATGAGCTGCATCCCAACGATGATGCCAGCGGCAGCGAACAGCAACGTGTTGACGTCAAGCGTGACGGCGCCGATGTGCCGCGGACCGGGGAGGATCAACGCGCCAAGGATCACGCCGACCGCCATCAGCGTTCCCCCCGGAACCAGAAAGAGGTAGCGCGGACTGTACAAAAGCAGAAACCGCAGGTGCCGCCACCCGTCGTGCCAGCTCCGAAGGTGTGGCGGTCTGCTGCGGCCATCGGGAGCGAGCGTGGTCGGTACCTCGGAGATGCGCAACCCAGCCAGAGTCGCTCGTACCACCATCTCGCTGGCGAATTCCATTCCGGTCGTCCGCAGGTGAAGTCCGAGAACTGCGTCGCGGCGAAAACCCCGCATCCCACAGTGAAAGTCGCCGCACGGACTGCGGAAAAAGATCCGGCCGATTGCGCTCAGCACCGGGTTGCCGAGATAGCGGTGGAGGGGCCGCATCGCGCCCGGAGCGATGGCGCCCAAAAAGCGGTTGCCCATCACCAGGTCGTCGCCAGCACGGAGCCGATCGAGAAAAGGAGCGAGGCGCGAAAAGTCGTAGCTGTCGTCGGCATCGCCCATGATGACGAAGCGCCCGCGGGCGGCGCGGATCCCGGCCTGGAGCGCGGAGCCGTACCCCTTCGGCGCCACATCGACGACGCGTGCGCCGAGGCCCAGTGCAATCTCGCGCGAGGCATCGCGACTTCCGTTGTCGGCGACGACGACTTCACCAGACACACCCGCGGCGGCGATCGCCTCCTGCGCCCTGGCGATGCAGCGTCCGATTGTCTCCGCCTCATCGAGGCAGGGCATGACGACACTGAGCTCGAACTCGTCGGGCTGCTCCCTCACGGCAGCGTCCCCGCCTTCGCCAGCGCGCTGTCCGGCGGCACGATGCGCCGTGCGTCGGCGTCCCAGTAGAGAACTCGGCGTCCGGGAAACGCCTCTGCCGCATGGGTGTTGGCGGCGCCGCCCAGATCGAGTGCCGTGATGACCGGTGCATGCTCGGGATCGACGACGTTGCGCACGAGGTTCACGGTCGGATCATGGCCAGGCTCGTAGCGCACGAATACGAGAACGGGTGACGCCACGGCGGCTGGCACGGCGCGACCCAAGGCGCGGAACGGCGCCTGCGCCGACGACCGGTAGACGCGCGTGGTCGCCACCTCCGGCCAGGCGACGATCACGATCGCCGCCGCGGCGCCTAGGGCGGTGGAGAGCGACAGCGGCCCGCGTCCCGTCGTGGCGCGGGCGAGGACCCACGCCAAGCCAGTCGCCACGACGAAGGCTGGGATCGGCGACGCCTCGAGGTAGTACACGGTCCAGTGCGGCTCGTGGGCGTAGAGGAGATAGGCGATGTACAGCATCAGCCCCGAGGCGACCGCGAACCAGCCGGGGCCGCCGATCAGCACCGCGCCGACGAGCGCCGCCGGAATCCAGATTGCCCGCCAGCCCAGGAAGGTCGAGCCAGCGGCGCGCTGCAGCCGGAGCACCAACTCCCGCGGCAGGTCGCGCCATACATGCTCACGGTGACGTGCGATGAACGGCTGCATCTCGGACTGCAGCTTCGCGGGCAGGTGGAGGGTTGGGGGCGTGGAATCGTAACCGAAGCCCAGCACGTCGAACGGGATATACTGCCGGGTGTAGAGCTGGAGCGGACTGCTGCGCCAGTTTCCCAGCACGGCCTTGTTCTGGATCGGCAATAACGACAGACACCCCAGACCGACAGCTATCGCGGCGGCCAATTGGCGCCAGAGGCCGATGCGCACCACGTCGATCATCACCACGATGCCGACTGGCACCGCGTACGCGAGCATCGTCAGCGGTCGAGTAATCGCACCCCATCCGATGGCGGCCGCAATGGCAAGGAGCCAGCCACCGCGCCGCGTCTGCCGCCATCGGAGCAGCGCCCACCAGCCAATCAGCCACAGCGTGCCTGTCGTGATTTCGGAGAAATACGAGGCACGCCACCGCATCTGTCCCGCCGACGTCAACCATAGCACCACGGTGAGCACGGCCACGCCGATCGACTGGCATTCGGCCGCGACGATCACCAAGAGTGCCGCAGCAAGTCCGCTGAGGATCACCGGCACAAGCCCCGGTAGGCCCAGAAGTGAGCCCGGCGCAAGGAGAAGCGCATGCCCCGGTACCATCTTCGGGGCGATTACCGGCGTCACCAGAACGCCCGGCTGCGTGAACGAGATGAACGATGCGGGGCTCGGCGCCGTCCAGCGACCGTGGGCGAAGAGGTCGGCCTGCAGGAGGTACGCTCCTTCGTCGTCGACCACGCCGGGGGCGTCGAGCCCGCCCCACACCCACGCAATGAGCAGCATCGTGAGAATCGCAGCAATGAGCGCGACGTGACGCGCTCGTATCGAAGAGGGCTCCGCCATGAAGCGCGGCTGCCATCGCCGACCGATAAGCACGACGCCGAGGAGCAACGCGACCAACATCAATTCTCGCGAATGTGTCACTGTCCCGACCCATCCTGCTCCCCCCACTCCGCGCGCATCGAATCCACGTTCACCGGCGCGAATCGCAGCGGGCTCCCTACCGCCGGATTCTTGAGCATCAACCAGACCGGCCGGCCGGGATAACGCTGCAGTTCCAGCGAATCGAGTCCGTGCAGGTCGCGCAGGTAGACATTGTCGCCCCGGCCGCTGGCGTCGAGCACCGGCGGGTACAGCGTGAACCCCGCCTGATCCTCGTGAATCCGTCGCACGCACACGTCGGCCAGCGTCTCGCCCGGCACCAGCCGGATCGTCGTGTCCGGCAGCGACTTGAAGGTGCGCACTTTGCCGGAATC
>JBOHRZ010000132.1:0-7622 GCA_050732975.1 Gemmatimonadales bacterium | reverse complement strand
TTGTTACCTTGACCCCCGGTGTTTCAATTCACCCTCCAGGAGGATTCATGCTGGTGAAACTGCTACGTGGGACAGCGATCGGCGCGGGTGCGGCCTTCGGCCTGGCGCTGGTGGCCCCGGCGTCGGCGCATGCGCAGGCGCAAGAGCACGGGACGAGGTTCGGCGTGGAGGCGGCATACGCGGATCATTACAATCTCGGTGTCGGCGCCTTCGTCAAGTTCCATCTTACCGAGATGAGCGGACATCCGATTACGGGCAGAGTGTCGTTCGATTACTTCTTCCCTGGCAGCGGCAACTACTGCGGTGGTTTCACTGATTGCGGCGTCACCGTGCACTTTTACCAGCTCGCCGCGGACGCCCTCTACGACCTGACGGCGCACGGCAATGTCAAGCCGTACCTTGGTGCGGGGCTCGGGTACGATCATTTCTCGCTAACGTACAAGGGCTGTCCGGAGTGCGGCACCTATACCGGAGGCACTGGCGGGATCGGGCTCAATATTCTCGGCGGCCTCAACTTCATGGCCAATTCCAAGTTGATGCCGTTCGTCGAAGCCAAGCTTGGCATCGGCGGCAGCACCGGCGGCTATGGCGGCAGCGAGTTCGTGCTCAAGGGCGGCATCCACTTCTAGCAGTCGGCGCGCTTCACGCGTCTCGCTGGCAGCGAATCCGGCGGCGGCTCCCCTCGGGGAGCCGCTCGCTTTTCCGGCACCGGCTCCCGTCCCGGCTCGATTGTCAACGCGGCGTCAGAAGCGACATCGGGCGAAACTGCCAGCCGCAGGGTTACCGTACAGCCCGCCATGCTGCTGCTCACCCTCACGCTGCTGACCGTGCCGCCCGGCCATTCCGGCCGCGCTGGCCAGACGGCGGTCAATCCTCCGCGCCTCACGGGCGCGGCGACCATCGACGGCAACCTCGACGAGCCCCAGTGGCAGCAGGCGGCGTTGCTCACAGGATTTTCGCAGTTCTCTCCGGTCGATGGAGTCGCTGCCGCGGACTCGACCGAGGTAATGGTGTGGTACTCGCCCACCGCGCTCTACATCGGCGTGCACGCCATCGACCGGAGCGGCGCGGTGCACGCCACCATCGCCGCGCGCGACCAGATTTTCAGCGACGACAACGTGCAGGTGTTCCTGTCGACGTTCAACGACGGACGCCAGGCCACCTTCTTCGCGGTCAATCCGCTCGGCATCCAGGCCGATGGTGCGCTGAACGAGAACGGCAGCAACTCCTGCAACGGCATGTCGAACTGTGCCCTCCAGACGCGCCAGCATCCCGACCTCTCGCCGGATTTCGTCTGGGAATCGAAAGGCCGCATCACGGCCGACGGGTTCGACGTCGAGATCCGGATTCCGTTCAAGAGCATCCGCTTCCAGGACGCCCGGACGCAGACCTGGGGGATCAACATCCTGCGCGTCGTGCAGCGCTCCGGTGCGGAGGAGACCTGGGCGCCGGTCAAGCGCGGCGCGTCGTCGTTCCTGGCGCAATCGGGGAAGCTGACCGGGTTGACGGGGCTCGACGCGGGACACGTGCTCGATCTGATCCCCACGGTCACATCGCGCGTGGACTACGCCGCTCCGGCGCCGGGAAAGGCGTGGGACTACAGCGGCGGTGCGCCGCAGGTCGGCGGCGATCTGCGCTACGGCGTCACCCACAACCTCACGCTCAACGCCACGGCGCACCCTGACTTTTCGCAGGTCGAAAGCGACGTGCCGCAATTCCAGTTCGACCCGCGGCAGGCGCTTTTCTTTCCAGAGAAGCGGCCGTTCTTCCTCGAAGGCAACGAGCAGTTCGACGCGCCATTCGGGATGATTTACACCCGCCGGATCGTGCAACCGGTCTTCGCCGGCAAGCTCACCGGCAAGACGATGGGCACCCAGGTCGGCGTGCTCGCGGCGGTCGACGATCAGGCCGCGTCGCACTACGGCGACAACCCGGTCTTCGGCATCGTACGCCTCGCGCGCGACCTGGGGCCCGGCTCCCGTGCCGGATTCGCCTGGACCGAACAGCACGATGGACCGGAAACCAATCGCGTGGTGGGTGCCGATGCCCGCGTCGTGGTCGGCGGCGACAACACGGTCGCGATTTCCGGAGCTCTGGCCCACGACCGGGATGCCGGCACGACCATTGATGGTCCGGCGTGGGGCGCCAACTTCACGCACGCCGGCCGGCACTTCCGCACCAATTACGGCCTTTCGGCGATCTCGCCCGACTATCGCACCCGTTCCGGCTTCGTTGGCCAGACCGGCCTCGGCATTGTCAACCTCAGCAACAGTTACACCTGGCTCTGGGACAGGCGCGCCGTCCAGTCGCTGACCTTCGAGGTCGCGCCCGCTGCGCACTGGGTCTACCGGGATCTCGTGCACGGCGGTCCGATGCAGAACCGCTATCTGCACTTCAACCTGAACGCGCGCTTTCAGGGTGGATGGACCGCGGGGGCGTCGTACTTCCAGGAAAGCTTCGGGTACGATCCTTCCATCTACACCCGGTACCGCCTGCTCCATCCCGACGGGACGGTGACGGCGTTCACTGGCGGCGGCGACCGGTTGCCCAATCACGACTATCTGCTCACGATCGGATCGCCGATCTGGCGCCACTTCGATTTCAACGCCTTCGTCATTGGCGGCCTGACCGACGAGAATTACAGCGAGTGGGCGCGCGGGCGGTTGATCGTGGTGAACGCCGCCGCGGATCTTCGCCTCACCGATCAGCTGCGCTTCAACCTGCAGTACAATCAGACCACGATCTGGCGACCCAGCGACGGTTCGCAGGTGTCCAACCAGATCGTCCCGGTCCTGACCATCATCTATCAACCGACCCGCACCTTCCAATTCCGGCTCATCTCGCAGTACGCGCTCAATCGCCAGGACTCGCTGCGCGACGACTCGCGCACCAACCTGCCGATCGTTTACCTCAACAGCGACGGTACCTGGACCCGCGCTGCCGCGTTCGACAACCAATTGCTGGAGAGCAACCTGCTCTTCACCTATTTCCCCAATCCCGGCACAGTGGTCTACCTGGGCTACGGCACTATCGACCAGCAGCCGGACTATCTCGGGCGGGCGCACCTGGCGCCGGTGCAGAGCAATTTCTTCGTCAAGCTGTCGTACCTCTGGCGCACGACGCACTGACCGTCGCGCCATCGCCCGTCGTCTCCGCTTGACCAGCACCCGCACCGCGGATACACTGCCGCCGCCGGCACAGGACGCCAACCACCCCGCCGGCGTCCGGACACAACATGGCCGAACCACAGCGCCGGCTGCGGATTCCGTTCGTTGAATCGTCGTCGCGCCAGGGCGCCGCCCAGACCGATGCCCGGCTGCGCGAACTGGCGTTCTGCACCGCTGACGATGCTCTCACTCGGCTCGGCTCGACCCGCGCCGGGCTGACCGATGCAGACGCCGAGACCCGTCGCGCGGAAATCGGCCCCAATGAAGTGGCGCACGAAACGCGCGCGCCGTGGCCGGTGCAATTGGTGCACGCCTTCATCAATCCGTTCAATCTCCTGGTCACGACCCTCGCCGTGGTGTCGGGCATCACCGGCGACCGCGATGCGGTCATCGTCATCTCGCTGATGGTCGTGCTCAGCACCGGACTGCGGTTCCTGCAGGAGTTCCGCTCCAACCGGGCGGCCGAAGCGCTCCAGGCGCTGGTGCGTACCAGCGCCACGGTGGAGCGGGCCGACGATGCGTTCGTCACGGCAAGCACGCTCGCCGCGCGCCGGCGCGAAATCCCCATGGCCGATCTCGTCCCCGGCGACATCGTCTATCTCTGCGCGGGCGACATGGTCCCGGCCGATGTCCGCGTTCTCACCGCCAAGGACCTCTTCCTGTCGCAAGCGGCGCTCACCGGCGAAGCGCTCCCGGTCGAGAAGAGCGACCGCGCCGACTCGCCCGCGACGACGCCCGCGGCGACCGAACTCCCCACCATCTGCTTTCTCGGCACCAGCGTGGTCAGCGGCACCGCGATGGCGGTGGTGGCCGAGACGGGTAGTGCCACGGTCGTCGGCCGGCTCGCCGGGGGCCTGGTCGGCCAGCGGGTCGAGACCGCCTTTGACAAGGGCGTGCAGAAGGTGAGCTGGCTCTTCATCCGCTTCCTCGCCGTGATGGTTCCCATTGTCTTCGTGATCAACGTGCTCACCAAGGGGAACTTCCTCGAGGCTCTGCTCTTCTCGCTGGCGATCGCCATCGGGCTTACGCCCGAAATGCTGCCGATGATCGTCACCACCAACCTCGCCAAGGGCGCGGTGGCGATGGCCCGGCGCAAGACGATCGTCAAGCGGCTCAACTCGATCCAGAACTTCGGCGCGATGGACGTGTTGTGCACCGACAAGACGGGCACGCTCACCCAGGACCGGATCGTCCTCGAACGTCACCTGAACGTGGTCGGCGAGGAAGACGACTGGGTGCTGTCGCTCGCCTACCTCAATTCATTCTACCAGACCGGCCTCAAGAACCTCCTCGACGTCGCCGTGCTGCAGCACGCCGAACTCAAGCGCGAACTGGGGATCGATCGCGAGTACCAGAAGGTCGACGAGATTCCGTTCGATTTCACCCGGCGGCGGATGTCGGTGGTGGTCGAGCACCAGCACGAGCGCGACCGGCTGATCTGCAAGGGAGCCGTCGAGGAGATTCTCGCGGTCTGCTGCCACGCGTGCGACGAAGAACGCGTCATGGACCTGCAGGCCGCCCAGCGCGACGTGGTGAACGGCCTGGTCAACGAGCTCAACGAGGACGGCTTTCGCGTGGTCGCCGTCGCGTACCGCGATTTCGACCGCGAGCACGGCCCGTACACCGTCGCTGACGAGTCGGACCTGATTCTCGCCGGCTTCATCGGCTTCCTCGATCCGCCCAAGGAAACCGCCGCTGCCGCGCTCAAGGCGCTGGCCCACCACGGCGTCGGCGTCAAGATCCTCACCGGCGACAACGATCTGGTGACCCGCAAGGTATGCCGCGACGTCGGGCTCGACCCGGGGCACATCGTGCTGGGCGGCGAACTCGCCGGCCTCGACGACGAGGCACTGGGCGAGATCGCCGACCGCGGCATCGTCTTCGCGAAGCTCACCCCCGACGACAAGGTGCGCGTGGTGCGGTCGCTGCGCACCCGCGGTCACACCGTTGGCTTCCTCGGCGACGGGATCAACGACGCCGGCGCGCTGCGCGAGGCCGACGTCGGCATTTCGGTCGATTCCGCAGTCGACATCGCCAAGGAATCGGCCGACATCATCCTGCTCGAAAAGAGCCTGATGGTGCTGGAGGAAGGAGTGATCGAGGGCCGCAAGACGTTCGGCAATACGATCAAGTACATCAAGATGACGGCGAGTTCCAACTTCGGGAACGTGCTGAGCGTGCTGGTCGCAAGCGCCTTTCTGCCGTTCCTCCCGATGCTTCCGATCCAGCTCCTCACCGTCAACCTGCTCTACGATCTGTCGCAGGCATCGATACCCTGGGACAACATGGACCCCGACTACATCACGGTGCCGCGCAAGTGGCGCGCCGACGACATCGGGCGTTTCATGATCTACATCGGACCCACGAGCTCGGTGTTCGACATCCTCACCTTCGCCGTGATGTGGTGGGTCTTCAAGGCCAACGCGCCCCCGCACCAGTCGCTGTTCCAGTCGGGCTGGTTCATCGAATCGCTGGCAACCCAGACGCTGATCGTGCACATGATCCGCACCGCCAAGGTGCCGTTCATCCAGAGCCGCGCGGCGTGGCCGGTCCTGACGCTTACGGCGATCATCATCGCCTGCGGAATGCTGCTGCCGTTCTCGCTGCTGGGCCCGAAGCTCGGCCTGCAGTCGCTTCCCGCCAGCTATTTCCTCTGGCTGCTGGCCATCCTGATCGGTTATTCGGCGCTGATGCAACTCACCAAGGGATGGTACATCCGCCGCTTCAACGCCTGGCTCTGACTCCCGCCGCGTCGACAAACGCGTCGAACAACGATCCCACGCCCCGGCTTCCGGGCGCCAGGGACTCCGGGTGCCATTGCACCGCCACGGCGAAGCCGTCGCCGGTCGCTTCGGCACCTTCGATCAAGCCGTCCGGTGCAATGGCCGCGGGGATCAATCGCGGGCCGAGTTCGCGGATACCCTGATGATGCATCGAGTTGACCGGCAGGGTGTCGGCGCGGAGCAGGCCGGCGAGGCGGGTTCCCGCGCCGATGGCGACATCGTGCGCCAGATGATCGCGCGACCAGCCGGCGGTGGGGAAGTAGTCATGCTTGATCGAGTCGGGGCGGTCGGCGGCGAGATCCTGCCACAGCGTCCCCCCGCAGGCGACGCTGATCACCTGCAGCCCGCGGCAGAGCCCGAGCAGCGGCTTCTCCTCGGCGAGCGCCCAGCGCGTGAGGCGAATCTCGGTCGCGTCGCGGGCCGGATCGATTCGTCCCAGCACCGGTTCGGGCGCGGTGCGGTACGCGCCGGGATCGATATCGACGCCGCCCGGAAGGAGCAGCCCGTCGACGCGGTCGAAGATGGTGCGCAGCGGCGCCTCGTCGTCGAGCAGCGGAACCAGTACCGGCACGCCGCCGGCCGCGACGATGGCGTGGGCATAGCGCTGATTCATCACCCACGACAATGGCAGATCGGCCGGAATGTCGTCGATCGCCTGCAGCGTCTGCGTGGTGATGCCGATCAGCGGGCGCCCGTCGCTCACGAGGCGACGCCTTCGGCCGTTTCGCGCACCAACTGATCGACGACGTCGTTCAGATTGCCGGTGCGGCGGAACGTGGCGAGTTGCCGGTCGGCGCTGGTGCCCTGCTCCAGCATTTGCAGCGCGTAGGTCACTTCGTTGCGGCTCCCCAGTTCGTCCACGATGTCTCCGATGAACCATTCGACCAGCTCGCGGATCAGCTCCCGTGCCGGCAGCTCCTTCGAGTGCCCGAAGTCGATCAGCTTGCCGTCGAGGCCGTAGCGCGTGGCGCGCCACTTGTTCTCCTCGATCAGGTTGGCCGAGTACTGACGAAAGGTCATGTTGTCGCGGCGGAGCTTCCAGAGCCGCGCGATGATCGCCTGGAAGAGCGCCCCGATGCACACCGCCTCGTCGACCCGGGTGCAGACGTCACAGACCCGGAACTCAAGCGTCGGGAACTTGTGGTGCGGCCGCACGTCCCACCACAGCTTGCTCGCGTCCGGGATCGATCCGGTCGCGATCATGATCTCCACGAACTCGTTGTAGTCGGACCACGACGCCATCGTGCGCGGAATGCCGGTCCGCGGGAACGACCGGAACACCACGCTGCGGTACGACTTGAGCCCGGTGTTGCGCCCCATCCAGAACGGCGACGATGTCGACAACGCCAGCACGTGCGGCAGGAAATAGCGGCAGACGTTCATTGCGTCGATGCGGAACTCGGGATCCTCCACGCCGATGTGCACGTGCGTCCCGAAGATCAGCAGCGCCTGGGCCAGTTCCTGGAGATCCTCCTTGACGCCGAGGTAGCGCTCCAGCGGCGTGATCTCCTGCTCGATCCACGACGAAAACGGATGCGTCCCGGCCGCCGCGATCACCAACCCCTGCTTTGCCGCGAGATCCATTACCAGCCGCCGCAATCGTACCAGCTCTGCCCGCGCTTCGGCCGGCGAGTGGCAGACCAGGGTGCCGATTTCGACCATCGACTGGTGC
>JBOHRZ010000131.1:0-7696 GCA_050732975.1 Gemmatimonadales bacterium | reverse complement strand
GTTCACCTTGGCACCCGACGTATGCAGCCCGACATCCGTGTGCACGTGGAACGCGAAATCGATCGCGGTCGCGCCCTTGGGAAGCTGCTTGACGTCGCCCTGCGGGGTGAAGACGAAGATCTCGTCGTGATACAGATCAACTTTCAGGAATTCCAGGAATTCCTCCGGCGAATGGCTCTCCTGCTGCAACTCCAGGAGCTGCCGGAACCAGCCGAGCTGATCGCCGAGGTCGTCGGGTTCGCCCCCTGCGGCTCCTCCCCCTCCGCCCCCGCCCCCTGTCTTGTAGAGCCAGTGCGCCGCGATGCCGTACTCGGCGGTGCGGTGCATCTCCCGGGTGCGGATCTGGATCTCGAAAAGCTGGCCGCCCGGACCGAAGATCGTGGTGTGCAACGACTGGTAGCCGTTCGACTTGGGGCTGGCGATATAGTCCTTGATCCGCTCCTGGAGCGGCGTCCAGACGTGATGGATCAATCCGAGGACGTGATAGCATTCGGGCACCGTCGTCACGATCACCCGCATCGCCATCAGATCGTAGATCTCGTCGAACGGCTTGTCGCGCTTGCGCATCTTCTGGTAGATCGACCACAGGTGCTTGGGCCGCCCGCTCACCTCGGAATGCGGAATCCCGGCCCGCTTGAGTTCCTGTTCCAGCGGCGTCCGGAGGCTCTCGATCATCTTCTCGCGCGCGGCGCGCTTGGCCGCGACCTGCTGCGCCAGCGACTGATACTCCTCCGGTTCCAGGAACTTGAACGCCAGGTCCTCGAGCTCGGCCCGCACATTGGCCATGCCGAACCGATTGGCGAGTGGGGCATATAGTTCTCGCGTTTCGGTCGCGATCCGGTGCTGGCGATCGGGCGGCAGGTGTTGCAGCGTCCGCATGTTGTGCAGCCGGTCGGCGAGCTTGATGATGATCACTCGCGCGTCGCGCGCTACCGACAGCAGCAGCTTGCGATAGTTCTCCGACTGCTCCTCGGCCGAGGATCGGAATGTCAGGTGCGAGATCTTGGTGAGGCCGTCGACCAGGCCGGCGACTTCGGTGCCGAACTCGCGGCCCACGTCGTCGGTGGTGAGATCGGAGTCCTCGACGACGTCGTGCAGCAACGCCGCACAGATCGACGTCGAATCGAGCAGCAGGTTGGCGAGGATCGACGCCACGGCGATCGAATGCTCGACGAAGTCGTCGCCGCTCATCCGCTTCTGGCCACGATGGGCCGCCGAGGCGTAGCGCAGCGCCCGGTCGATCAGCGGAATGTCGAGACGATCGGCGTGCTTCTCCAGCAGGATGAAGAAGGCCGGCGAAAGCTCGGCAAGCGCGGCGGTCGAGGCCGGAATCTGGCCCGGCGGGGAGGCGGACGGCATAGGAAAATACTAACCCGACCAGCGCCCAGCGCCCGGCGCCCGGAGGAGCCAAGAGCTGGGGCGGCTCGGAGGGGGCCGCAGCCCGGCGCTCAGCGCCCGGGTCCCGGAGGAGTCCCGAGCGGCCCGCTGGGAGCTGGGCGCTGGGCCCCGGGCGGCTCCCTGCTAGAGCAGCCCCGCGGTCGCGAACGACAGAAAACGGTCGCCCGCCACGATCACGTGGTCATGCACCGGGAGATCCAGGAGCTGGCCCGCGGCGACCAGTTGCCGGGTCACGGCGCGGTCTTCCGCCGAGGGCGTCGGGTCGCCGCTGGGGTGGTTGTGCACCAGGATGATTCCGGCCGCCGCCTCGTTGATGGCGGCGCGGAAGACCTCGCGCGGATGCACCAGCGAACTGTCCAGCAGACCACGAGTCACCAACACGTCGCGCAGCACCCGCGACCGGGTGTCGAGCGCGAGAAGGTGGAATTCCTCCACCTGCAGGTCGCGTAGCCGGGTGCCTACCAGCCGGACGACGTCCGATGGCTCGGCGATCCGGTCGACGGGCGGACGCTCTTCGCGCGTCAATCGATCGGCGAGTTCGAAGGCGGCGATGAGCCGCGCCGCCTTCGCCGGGCCGACGCCGGGAGTGCGGAGTAGCTCGCCGGGCGGGCGGGCCGCGAGCCGCCGTAATGCGCCATCAGCGGTGGCGAGGAGCGCCCCGGCGGTGGCGAGCACATCACCGTCGCGATGTCCGGTGCCGAGCAGGATGGCGATGAGTTCGCGGCCGGTGAGCGACCCCGCTCCGAGTCGCCACAGGCGCTCGCGGGGGCGGTCGGTGCTGAGATCGGGTTCGTGCATCGCCCAACGATCGTCGAACACGACCTGGAAATGGTAATTCTGGCGCTGCATCTCGGTACGCGATTACGCGACAGCGCAGACCTGATCCAGCCTACACCGCCGCCCCGTGACATTTCTTGTACTTCTTCCCCGATCCGCACGGACACGGATCGTTGCGGCCCACGGGCTTCACCGCGGTGGCTGACGCCGGGGCGCCGAGCGGCGCGAGCGGTGTGCTGACCCGCGGCGGTGCGGCGCCCACAGTCCGGGTCGGCGGAGCGGTGAAGAGATCGTCGGACGACGGCCAGGTCGCGACCGGCGGCGGCATCGGCCGGGGAGGCGGAGGCGCTTCCGCGGTGACCTGGATCTTGAGGAACCGTTCCGCGAAGGTCGCCTGGATGTCGCCCAGAAGGTCTTCGAACATGTCGAAGGCCTCCTTCTTGTATTCCACCAGCGGATCACGCTGGCCGTAGGCGCGATACTGGATCGCGTTGCGGAGCTGGTCGAGATCGTAGAGATGGTCCTTCCACTTCTCGTCGATCACCGACAGCATCACCTGCGACAGCACCTGCAGGTCGACGTCGGGGACGCCGATCTTGCCGGCGAAATCCCGTAGATAGCCGATCTTCCGGTCGAACGCTGTTTCGCCGTCGGCCACGGTGGCGACGACGATCGCCTCCAGGCTCGGCGAATCGGCCGGCGTCAGCAGTTGTTCCGGCCCGACCATATACTGCATCAGCAGCGCATTGCGCAGCCCGACGCGGTCGAAGTCGTCGGGGTGATCGCTGCCGGCGAGGTAGTTGCGCACCGAGCGCTCCAGCGCGGCGCGGAGCATCTTGATCGCTTCGGCCTTGAGCTCCTCGCCGCGCTCCAGCGCAAAGAGGCGCGTCGAGTAGATCACCTCGCGCTGCTGGTTCATCACGTCGTCGTATTCCAGCAGCCGCTTGCGGGACTCGAAATTCTGCAGCTCGACCCGCTTTTGGGCGCCCTCGATCGCGGCGGTAATCAGCTTGCCGGTGATCACCTCGCCCTCTTCGGCGCCGCTCTTGTCCATCATCCGCGCGATGCGGTCCGACCCGAACAGGCGCATCAGGTCGTCTTCCAGCGACAGGAAGAAGAGCGACACGCCGGGATCGCCCTGCCGGCCGGAGCGGCCGCGCAACTGCCGGTCGATGCGCCGCGACTCGTGGCGCTCGGTACCGATGATGTGCAGGCCGGCCTCGTCGCCGGAGAGGTCGAGCACCGGATCGAGTTTGATGTCGGTGCCGCGGCCGGCCATGTTGGTGGCGATGGTAATGGCGCCCTTCTGTCCGGCGCCCGCCACGATCTCGGCCTCGCGCTGGTGGTACTTGGCGTTGAGGACTTCGTGCGGCAGCCCGCGCCGCTTGAGCTGGCGCGACAGCGTCTCCGACACCTCGACACTGGTGGTGCCGATCAGGACCGGGTAGCCGTTGCCGTGGATCCGTTCGACCTCTTCGGCGACCGCGTTGTATTTCTCCCGCCGGGTCTTGTAGATCCGGTCGGGATGATCGGCGCGGCGGATCGGGCGGTTGGTCGGGATCACCGCGACTTCCAGCTTGTAGATCTGGAAGAACTCGGTCTCCTCGGTTTCGGCCGTGCCGGTCATCCCGGCCAGCTTCTCGTACATGCGGAAGTAATTCTGGATGGTGATCGTCGCGAGCGTCTGCGTTTCGCCCTTGACGGTCACCGATTCCTTGGCCTCTACCGCCTGGTGCAATCCGTCCGACCAGCGCCGGCCGTGCATGATCCGCCCGGTGAACTCATCGACGATGAGTACCTGGCCTTCCTGCACGATGTAGTCGACTTCCTTCTCGTAGAGCGCGTGGGCCTGCAGCAGCTTGTGGATGATGTGCAACTGCTCGCTCTTGGCGGCGTAATCCGCTTCGACCTTGCGGCGGTGTTCGGCCTTCTCGGCAACGTCGAGGTCGGGGTCATGCTCGATATCGTGAATCACCTGCGAGATGTCGGGCACGATGAACAATCCCGGATCGTGCGGCGACATCTCGGACGAGCCGCGATCGGTGAGGTGCACCGCGTGGCCCTTCTCGTCCAGCACGAAGAAGAGCGACTCCTCGATCTCGCGCATCCGCTGCTGCCTGACCGGCAGCTTGCGGTCGGCGATGTAGTCCAGTTCGGTGCGCTGCACCAGCTGCTTGACGCCGGTCTCGTTCAACAGCTTCATCAGCTTCTTGTTCTTCGGCATCCCCATCTGGGCCTGGTACAGCTTGATGCCGGCGTCGGCCTTGGTCTTTTCGTCGGCGAGCAGGCGCTCGCCTTCGGCCACCAGCCCGCTGACCACCGCGTTCTGCCGCCGCACCAGATCGCCGACCCGGGCGTTGTGATCGCGATAGGCGGAGCTGTCCTCGTCGCCCACCGGGCCCGAGATGATCAGCGGGGTGCGGGCCTCGTCGATCAGGATCGAGTCGACCTCGTCGATGATCGCGTAGACGTGCTCGCGCTGCACCCGCTGGTCCAGCGAGAACACCATGTTGTCACGGAGGTAGTCGAACCCGAACTCGTTGTTGGTGCCGTAGGTGATATCGGCGTTGTACGCCGCCCGCCGCTCGGGGGACGACGGTTCGGTGTCGTCGAGGCATGCCACGGTGAGGCCGAGATAGTTGTAGACGTGCCCCATCCACTGCGAGTCGCGGCGGGCCAGGTAATTGTTGACGGTGACCAGGTGTGCGCCGCGGCCGGCCAGCGCGTTGAGATACAGCGGCAGCACGGCGACCAGAGTCTTCCCCTCGCCGGTCGCCATTTCGGCGATCTTGCCGCGATGCATGTTGATGCCGCCGATCAGCTGCACGTCGTACGGCACCATGTTCCACTCAAGCGGCTGCCCGGTGACCTGCACCGTGGTGCCGACGAGGCGGCGGCAGGCCTCCCGCACCGTGGCGAACGCCTCGGGGAGGAACTCGTCGAGCGTGGCGCCGACCGCGTCCTTCCAGGCAACCTCGGCCTTCTGCAACTCGCGATCGATGCTTTCCCGTTCGACCGGGTCGGCACAACCGTGCTTGGCGGCGCGCAGGCGCTCGACCTCGGCACGCAGGGCGTCGGTGCGCTCGGCGAGGATGCCGCGGAATTTCGCGGTCTGGCCCCGCACTCCGGCGTCGTCCAGTTGGCCGAGGCGCTCCTCCTGGGCGCGGATCTGCACCAGCACCGGTTGCAACCGCTTGACTTCCCGGTCCTGCCGCGATCCGATGACTGCCTCGACAACCCGTTTGATCATCCCGTTCGATCCCGGTAGAGCTGTGACGCCACAATGTAGTCAGCCACCGATTGCGGCACCCAGCCAGCAATCGGCAGTCCCCTGGCGGCCCGCGCGCGAATTCCGGTCGACGAAATCTCCAGTGCCGGCACCGCGACATCGGCATCGAAAATCCCCGACGGCGGCTTGCTGGTTCCCCGGCGGCACACCGCCACCCGCGCCAGCGAGCGGATCTCCGCCGGCTGGTGCCAGCGGGCGAAATCGGTCGCCGCATCCGCGCCGAGAATCAGCACCAGTTCCGCCCCCGCGAACTCGACGTGGAATTCGCGCAGAGTATCGATGGTGTACGACGCACCGGTACGCAGGAGTTCCCGCCCGTCGGCGACCTGATCCTCGCTCTCGTCCAGGGCCAGTCGCACCATGTGGAGCCGGTCCTGACTCGACGCGCCATGTCCGGTGCCCTTGAGCGGCTGCCGGGCCGCCACCACGAAGTGGATGCGATCGAGCCGCAACTGCTCCTGTGCCAGACGGGCCACGATCAGGTGCGCATTGTGGATGGGATCGAACGACCCGCCGAAGACGCCGATGCGCACGCCGTTACCTTGGCGCGTTCTCCGCGCCGGCCGGCGTGCTCGCGCCGCACGCTGACCGGTATTGCGGGGTTTGCGACCAGTCCCGGCGCATGTAGGCGCACTTCTCCGTAATGTCCGTTGTGTAGCCGAGCTTGCGGTACGTCGCGATGAGCTGTTTCAGTGCGTCGGGGACGATCGCCGCGTTGGGGTACGTCGCGACGAGGTCCTTGAGATAGAGGATCGCCGATTCGTACGCCTTCATCTTGAGGTAGTAGACCGCACCCTTGTATTCCTTGATCGCGAACCAGTTGTCGAGCTTCTGCAGCCGTTGGCGCGCCTTCGCTGCGGCCGGCGAGTTGGGGAAGCGCGTGGTGACGTCGGTGTAGACCCCCTGCGCGGTCTTGCCGTAGGTGTCATCCAGGTCCGGCGCGCGCCAGAGCTTGGCGTAAGCGTCTCCCGCGGCGAGCAGCGCCTCCGGCGCCACCGAATCCGTCGGGAATTCCTCGACCAGGCGTTGATATTCGCGCACCCCCTGCAGGTAGCTTCCCTCGCGCACGTAGAGCTGAGCGAGATACAGCCGTCCCGTGAGCACCCGGTGATCACCCGGAGGAAGCTCGAGTTCGACGCGATCGAATGCCGCAGCCGCTTTGTCCCATTTGTGACGCTGATAGAGATCCATCGCCGTGTTCCACAGCGAGTCGACCATCTGCGGCGTCGCCATGAGCGGCGTGTTGGAGACTACAGGGGCCGCACGATGGTGAAAACACGCCGTCGCACCGAACGCCAGAAGCGCGAGCAACGGTTTCGACACACGCGAGTTCACGGCTGCCCCGGGCCCATGGCGCCGCCACGAACGCTGGGGACGATCCGCTGCAACCGGGCAATCGCGAGCTGGGTGAGCGAATCGGGCACCACGGCCGCGACGGCAACCGCCTGCCAGGCAAGCCGCGCCGCCAGCGAATCGCCTTCGCCGGCTCGCGCGTCACCCATCCCGATCAGCGCCCGCCGCGCCATCGCGCTCGCCGAGTCGCGCGCGATAACGCGATCGAACCAGTTTTCGGCGTCGCGGGGGTGGGATGCGGCCAGCGCGGTGAGGCCAAGCCCCAGCTCGCACCAGCCAAGATGAACGGCGGCGCTGTCGCGCACGGACGCGCCAGCGGAACGCCGGAGAATGTCCTGGAAGACCGGTACCGCGCGTCCGCAATCCCCGACGGCACGATCGGCGTTCCCCAGATGCAGCAGTAACGGAGCGACGCCTTCAGGGTCGGGATTGGCCGCCAGCGCCGCCGGGACGAGAACCTGCACCTGGCGCGCCGGCAGCGCGGCGAGTCCGCTCACTACTCGGACGATCCGTCCCACCGGCCAGGTCGGTGCTACCTGCCGCAATCCGGCGACCGCCTCCGCCAGCCCCGCCGAATCGCCACGCTGCTGGGCCTGATCGGCAACCCGGGCCAGACCGGCAGCCGCCTCACCGGCGCGGTCGGAATCCAGCGAAGCAAGCGCCACCCATGCGCGCGCCGACGTCGTCAGCATCCCGCCCTGCATGGCGGCGTCGGCCTCCTTGGCGGCGACACGCGGCGTCGTCCCGGCGGCACGATACGCGGCGACCGCGTCGGCCCAACGGCCGTCGTGCCAGGCCAGGTCGCCGGCCCGCTCGTGACTCGCGCCCGACGACGAACAGGCGACAAGTGCCAGCAGCACGACACTATCGACACAACAC
>JBOHRZ010000130.1:0-7717 GCA_050732975.1 Gemmatimonadales bacterium | reverse complement strand
AGGACCCCCGCCACCCGCAACGCGAAGTTCTTCTCCACGTACTCCAGCCGGTTGAAATGCTCGGCCAGCCGCGCCCCGAACGGCTGGCCGTCGCGGACATCGCGCTCGATCACCGCGTTGCGCACCCAGTCCTCGCGACGCGCCTGCGGCACGCGGTCCCACGCCTTCCGTTCCGTTGGCGTGAGGAACCATTGCAAGTGCCAGGTGACTTCCTGCTCTGCCGTGGAGTCGTGCGCGGCGCCGACCGCCGCGAGAAAATCCTTCACACCGCCGAGGGTGTCGGCCGCGGCGAAGCGGGTGCGCGCCAGGCGGATCAGTTGCCACGTCGAATCGAGCCCCGCCCGCAACGCATCGTTCGCGCAGCGCGCCACCACGTCGAGCCGGCCGAGCCGCTTCTCCAGTTCGCTGCACGCGCGATAGATCGGCGCCGCGCGGGCGCCGTGATCGATCGCATCGACCATGGCGGCCGCGGTGGCGGCTTCCTCATCGGGCGCTTCGTCGTGAAGCGCGAGCGCGCTCAGCGCCTCTGCCGCTCGCGCATTCGCGGGTTGCTTTGCGAGCACCTTGAGAAAGGCCCGTTCGGCTCCCATCGACCACGAATTTCCCGCCATCATCAGCAGCCCGTCGTGCGCGAGGACGCCGTGCGCGGCGAGCACCGCGCGGGCGCAGCCGAGCGCCAGCCACGATGCGGTACTTTCGTGCGAATCGCGCACGGCGTACTCGGCCGCATCCTCGGCCTTGAGAAGCGCCGACGCGATGGTGTCGATTCTTGTGGGACAGACCGGCGCAATCACGGCGGCAAGCTCGACGCCCTCCCCGGGCCGGTCGATCGGCGGGAAGTGCTGGGCGGGCAGGACCTGAGCGAGCAGGAAAAGGTGGAGGACCACGTCGCCCCCGGGGGAGGTTGCTCTTGATAGTAACGCCCGGACCGGGTTCAGGCAGGCGGGCCGGCATCGTCCGTCCCGGCCGCGCGCCCCGGCCTTCCGGCTCGGCGCCCGTCTCCGCGATGGCCGACCGCAACGTCGCGTTCTGGGCGCGGAAAAGGCCGGATGAAGCGGATAACTGCGGATAGAGCTTTGGAGGTGATGCATCGCACGATGAAGCTCCGCACGTGCTGCAGACATTGCCGCGCGCGGATCAGCGGTACGCCAAGTCTTATCCGCTGTTATCCGCCTCATCCGGCCTTTTCCGCGTTCCCATCGTCACGTTACTACCCGCTCACCGCGACAATGGGAGCCGAGCCGGAAGGCCGGGGCGCCTGGCCGGAACCCTCATGGAGTCAATCACTTGGCACCGCACGAGAAGCGCCGACGCGCCGCCGAGAAGGTCCCTGTCGTCCACGACAAGGACATTCGCATCGGCTCGAAGGAACCTTACGCGGACAAGAAGCTCGCTGACATCGACAATGAGGTCCTTCACCTGCACTCGAAGCTCCCTCGCACGGACGAGAGACTCAGTTACTCGCCCGATAGGCTCCCTTGCATGGCCGATAAGGTCATTCACACGGCCGATAACCTCATTTACGCCAGCGATAACCTTCATTACGCCGCCGAGAAGGGGTCACGCGCCGGCGAGAAGCTCGTCGATTGTCACGAGAAAGGCCCTTACTCGCACGAGAAGGCGGTTCGCGCGCACGAGAAGGAAGTTCACGTGCACTCGAAGGGCTGTTACGTGGACTCGAAGGGCTCGCGTTCCGGGACTTATGGCGTGGTCGGAGGCTGGGCGGTCGGCGTGTTGCCGAACTCGACGTGCCGGATCTTGCCGCCCTGCCATCCGGCGTACGAGAGGAAGCCGGTCGACACGAGGGTGAGGACCAGGACGCCCGACGCGAAGCCGCGGCGCACTGGTTTGCCCTTCCGGGCCAGGACCAGCGTCACCAGTGCCGCGGCGCCGGTCACCAACGACACGATGTTGGCCTTGTCGCCGGCGTCCTCGTGCGCCTGGATCACCTCGCGGTTGGCCCAGGGGAGGTCGCGGATCTGGTGCTTGGCGCCGTCGCCGAGGGTGTCGGTCACCCAGGCCGAAATGGCGACCAGGACGATGGCGAGCAGCGCCACCCGCACTACCTGCTCCTGCTTGAGGAAGAGTCCCCACGCGAGCAGCACCATCGCGAACGGCATCCCGATGATCGGAAGGTGATTGACGAGGACGTGCCAGTGGGCGGGAGAGATGTAGGGCATGTTGAGCTCCAGAATCTGAGAGAAGATAGAAGAGAGAAGAGAGAAGTGGGTGCGAATCGGGGTCGGCGCGGGAGGTCGGCACCCGATGGGGGCTACATGCCCGCGGGTTGCACTTCTCTCGTCTCTCCTCGCTCTTCTCTCCGTCTCTCCCTTAGTGGTCCCGCACGTACAGCCCCACCATCAAGCCGAGAAACGCGCCGATCGCGCCGGTGACGAGGATCGCGCCCTGGCCGAACGTTCCGCTGTCGCTGTCGTGGAACGCTTCGTACGTGAGAAATGGCCCAGCGAACGCTCCCACGATCGCGCCGATGAGCGGCGCGTAGCGACGCCGGGCACGCCTGGCGCTATCAGCAACGACGACCCTGGCACGTTCCGGCGGATGTGAATCGAGCCGCGCGGCGGCCCGCATCTGTGTCTCGTATACAGCCGCCGGGCGTTGCTGCGCGCCGAGCGTCGCCGGTACGAGCACCGCGATCGCGCAGAGAGTGGTGAACATCCTCATCGGCGTCAACCTCCGAGTGCACTCCGAGTGATGAACGAGGCAAGGAGGGAAAGATGGAAGGAGAGACGGAACATTGTCACCCTGAGCGTAGCGAAGGGGCGGAGCCACGAAGCCCTGCGAAGTTCCGCCCTTTCGCTTCGCTCAGGGCGACAGACCTGGTTCTCTCGTTCTCTCGTTCGCTCCTTCTCTCCTTGCTTCGATGATTGCTTCGACGATCGGGCCGGGGTCGAATCGCACCGGGTCCGTCGCGGGAAGCCCGGTTTCCCTCGAGGCCGCGTCGCACGCGGCGCGCGCGGAGAGGTCGTCCATGTCGAACGTGTTCAGTGCAATCGCAATCACCTTTGACGGATGCACCGCCGCGGCGATGCTCTCATACCAGTCGATGTACTGTGTCAGCGGCGGGATCTTCACCCACGACGCTTCGCGGTAGTCGCCGAGGAACTGGCGCGTTGGCTGATGGCAGAGGATCATCGCGTCGGGACACGCACCGTGCAGCAATCCCAGCGTGACACCGCTGTAGCCGGGATGATTGATGCTCCCCTGCCCCTCGACCAGCACCACGTCGGCGTCGGGCGCCGCGCGCAGCACCAGTTGCTCCGTGGCACCGGCGATGAAGTCGGCGACTACGGCGTCGACCGCGGTTCCCCAGCCTTCGATCATGATTCCGGTTTGCCCGGTCGCGGCAAAACGGGTACGGACGCCGCGCTGGTTGAGTTGATCGACAAGCTGGAGCTGCGCCGTCATTTTCCCGACATTGCAGTCGGTCCCCACGGTGAGCACCACCAGCGCGTCGACGTCTTTCGCGAGTCCGGTGGCAACGGGAACATCTTTCGGCGGCCGGCGCGCGTCGGTGATGGTGCGACCGAAGCGCAGCGCGGCGGTGGCAAGGTCTGGATCGTCGCCGATGAAGGTATGCAGTCCGCTCACCACGTCGCAGCCGCCTTCGATCGCCTCGCGGATCCAGCCGCGCCATTCATCGGGGAGGACACCACCCTGCGGCGCGATCCCGATCAGCACGCAGTTGGCGCCGAGCGCCAGGCCTTCGCGCACACCACCAACTACCGGGATCGCACCGCCGAAACCGAGAATCTCCTGCGACGTCTTGCCGACGAGCGCACGGTCGAGCACGGCCACGACCCGGGACGGATGAAATCGAATGACCGCGTTGGCGGTCTTCGATGTCATGATCCCGAAATCGTGGTCCGCGAGCAACAGGTACCGCGGTTCCCTCACGACTTGCCGGGCTCCTCCGCCGCGCCGTCACCCTGCGTCAACGCGCCCGCCGACTTGCCCGGCGCGTCCGGCGCGATCGCGCCGCCGTTGTTGCCGCCGCTGATCTGCTTCGGCGTCTCCTTGGCACCGCCGATCAGCCCCATTTTCGCCTTGAGTTCGAGGAGCTGCTGGTCGGAACTGCCGTGGTATTCGAGCTGCTCGAACTGTCGCACCAGCGTGTCGCCGGTCATCTCCTGCTGCAGCTCGGCTGACGCGATGGCGCGCCGTTCGTTCTGCTCGATCTTCTCCTGCATCCGTTCGAACGACTCGAAGGCGCTCTTGTCGCCCATCCCGGCGAGCGTGTCCTGGATCCGCTGCTGCGCTTCGGCGCGGCGAGCGCGAGCGACGAGGAGGTTCTTCTTGCGCTTGGCCTCCTCGATCTTGTCGTTGAGCTGCCGAAGCGATGCCTTGAGCGCTTCGGTTTCCTGCTTGCTCTTGACCCACGTCTCGTGCATCGTCTGGGCGCTCTGCAGGGCCTCGTTGTAGCGCATGAGCGCCTGCTTGGCGAGGTCGTCGCGGCCTTCCTGCACCGCCAGCATGGCGCGGCGTTCCCAGTCTTCGGCCTGCTTCTTCTGGGCGGCCGTGTCGGCTTCGAGTTTCTTCTCGTCGGCGATGGCGTGGGCCACCTGCTGGCGCGCCTTGTCGAGCTGGGTGCGCATGTCGACGATCAACTGATTGAGCATCTTCTCCGGGTTTTCGGCCCGTGAGATCAGATCGTTGATGTTCGACCGGATCATGGTCGCGAAGCGGTCAAAGATGCCCATGTCACTTCCCCCCGTATGGCGCGAGCGTGCTGAGGTGCGACGAGAGCGCCATGGTCAGCGATTCGACGCTGGCCTGGAACTCGCTGAAGTCGAGATTGGTGAGCTCGAGGGCGTCGGTGAGCACGATGTGATCGCCCTCGACGCCGTACGAGCCGTGGACCAGGTCGCGGGCGTTGAACTCCAGCAGGCGGCGCGCCAGCTCGCCGGCCTTGCCGACGTCGTCGGGGAGCGGCATCACCCGCACCCGGAGCACCAGCACCGGCGGCGCGTAGTGCACCACCAGTTCGGCCCCCTCGGTGGTTCGTATCACCCACATGTCTTCCGCCACCTGCGTCACCGGCAGCATCAACCGGTCGAGGTAGGAACGGACGTCGTCACGCGTGGTCATGATGGCTCCGGGATGGACCCTGCATTGTTTGCCCTGGTCAGCAACCGCTCCGAAAAGTCGACCCGTTCCTCCAGTTCGCCAACCCTGGCACGGAGTTCGTCGAGCTCGGCGTACACTTCCTGCGGCAATTCGGCGTGGGCGTCGGGCACCGGTCCGCCGACGCGGGCCGAGAGTGCCTTGCCGAACGGCCCGCGGAACACCATCATCGCGCCCCAGACGGCAATCGCCCAGATCGGGATCGATGCGGCGCCGATCTGCGACGTGACCCAGGCGAGCGCGCCGGCAACGCCGGCCGCGCCGAAGCCGAATCCGATGAAGAGGCCGGTCAGCCAGTCGCTGTTGCCTTCGCGGGCCATCAGGACACCTCCGGCGGTCGCGCCGCCATGGATTCGTTGCGCTGGGCGAGAAGACGCTCGGCGAAATCGACGCGCTCTTCGAGCTCGGCGACGTGCTGCTGGTCGACATTGAGGTCCTGCACCAGCAATTCAAGCTGCTCGATGCGCGCAGCAAGCTGGTCATCCTGCTCGTTTCCTTCGAGCATCCGTCCGATCGCGCGGCCCACTCCGCCGCGGAGCAGCGCGAAGAAGATCGCGGCGGCGGCGATCATGCCGAAGACCACCGGCGCCGGATTCTTGATATTGCGCGACTCGTCGATCATCGCGGAGATGAAGCCCATCCCGACGATCGTCAATCCGAGGGCGAGAATCACGCCGAGTGCTTTCGAGAAGTTGCGGCTGGTCACGGCCGGCTCCCGTCGGGAAGCCTCATGGGATCCTGTCGTTCGGCGAGGATCCGTTCGGCGAAGTCGAGACGCTCCTCGAGGTCGAGCATGTGCTGCGAATCGGCGATGAGGTCCGCCTGCTGCGCCTCGATCTGGGCCAGTCGCGCGGCGGTCTGCTCGTCCTGGCCGCCGCCTTCGAGCATCCGGGCGATCGCCTTGCCGACCGGGCCGCGGATCATGAGGACGTAGAAAGCACCCATGACGACCAGCGAGGCGATGGCCAGATCCTGCGGGTTGCCGTGATTGTCATCGACAATCGCGAACGCGAAAATCAGCCCCGAGATCGTCAGGCCGAGCGTGAGCACCACGCCCCAGAAGCGGGAGAACGAGCGGCTCATTGCAGGCTGCTCCCGTTGGGCGGCGAGGGCATTTCAACCTGCGGGCGCAACGGTAAGGCCTTACGCTCGGCCAGAAGCCGCTCGGCGAAGTCGAGACGATTTTCGATCTCGTCAAGCCGAGCCAACTGGGCGTCGTATTCGCCGGAGATGAGACCACGGCGCTCGAGTTCGTCGACGCGGGCGCGGAGCTGGGCGATCTCATCATCGCGTTTGTCGACGGACATCGCGGAACCTTTTTTCCAGATCAGGCGAATGGCGGCGAGCGCGGCGAGGGCGCCGATCGGGATGAAGACGATCGCAATGCCCTCGGCGATGATCCTGAGGATGGTCTCGAAGTCGCTCACTGCAGCGGTCCTTCCATCCGCGACTCGCTGCCGCGGGCGAGCAGCCGCTCGGCGAAGTCGAGGCGGTCGCCAGTTTCGAGCAGCTCATGGTGCATCAGGTCGAGATCGGCGCGCAACTGCTCGATCTCCGCCTTCATTTCTTCCAGTTCACGCCGGACAGCCGCGCCTTCGTTGGCGCCGGAATTGTGCCGGATCGCATCGGCAATCGCCTGGCCGATGTCGGTCTTGCCGAGCACCGCCACGAGGCCGATCACGAGGCCCATCACGATGAAAAACACAAGCGCGAAGCTCTGTCCGTGGGTCACGACTGCTGCTCCTTCACTCCAGTGTCCTGTCCTTTGGTCAACATCCGTTCGGCGAAGTCGAGCCGCTCCTGGATCTCGTTGACTTCGGTGCGCAGCCGGTCGAGCTCGTCGTAGACACCGGGATCGGTCTCGGGCGGCGCGGGGGGAAGCTTCCCGTGCCGGAGCCGATCCGCCAACGCCTTCCCCATCGGCGAGTACGAGATGGCGATGACGGCGCCGGTGCCGAAGATGATCATGAGCGGAATGATGTCTTCCAAGCCTCCGCCTCCTTTGAACTCGCCGCTTTGGACCTGTCTGCAGCAGATATACGGTAACGCCTCAGAACATGTTTCAACAGGAAACAGCTATCAGTCGAGAAGCTCCGCGGTGCGGATTTCGGCGATGGACAGGGCGATTTCGGTTTCGTCGTCGCCGGCGGGATGAAGAAAGACTTCGTACGCGCCTGGGTCGGGGTCGACGGTGGACGGCGTCCCCTCCACTTCGGTGCCGTCGCGAAGGACGAGACGGACCGATCTCAGCTCGGCCTGAGCGAAGGTGAGAAGGTGGAGGACGTCGGTGGCGGGCATGGGAAGGAATCTAGAGGCGGCGGCAGCTTTCGCTTGTCGGCAGCCGGGCCGATCCTGCGCTCCGCGCGGGGCTTGCAATGGTACATGCGTTGATTACATTCACAGCATGAAGGAACGATCACGCAAACCGGCGCGTCGTAGCGACAAGGTCCGCGAACCGGTCCAGGTCTATCTCGATTCCGCGGACCGCGACCTGCTGGAGCAGGTGGCAGACACCGCGGGGTTGTCCCGCGCCGAGGTGTTGCGGCGCGGCCTGCGGAGCCTCGCCGCCGAAACC
>JBOHRZ010000129.1:0-7796 GCA_050732975.1 Gemmatimonadales bacterium | reverse complement strand
TGTGGGATCACGCCCGCCAGCTTCGCCAGGTCGAGCACGGCAAGGTGTCGCTGTGAGCCGCGGAGCGCTGTGCGCCGCGCTCTGGTCGCTGGCGCCCCTCGCACTGCCGGCGCAGGCGACGCCGGTGTCGGCCACTTACTTCGCCTTGGTAATCGGCCGGCCCATCGACCAGGTGACCCTGATCCGGTTCGGGCCGAAAGGCGCAGCCGTGGTCCATCGTACTTCGGTGCACATCGAGCCGGACCGGTCGGCCGACCCGCAGGCCATCGCGCTCGCCCCCAACGGACGCGAATATCTGATCACCACCGCCAACGGAATCGCCGGCGGCGAGCTGCTGCGGATCGCCATCGCCGCCGACAGTTCACCCTACGGTCAGCCCTCCGACACCGTCACCGGCCGCGAGCCGCTCGGCGGCATGCCCGGAGCCGTACGCGTTGCGCCCGACGGCAAGTATGCGTGGGTCAATGTCGTGACCGGTGCCGGAAGCCCGGGGCCCGGAGCCCGGGGCCCAGCCGGCGCGCTGGTCGTGGTCTATCTCCCGCGGATGATCGAGGTGGCGCGGATCAGGACCTGTGGCGGTGCGCGAGGCGCGGCGCTCGGTCGCGACGGCACCACGATCTACACGGTGTGCTCCCACGGCGATTCGCTTCTCGAAGTCGATACCGGCCGGGCCGTTGTGAGCCGGCGTCTGGCACTGCCGGCGACGGCGGACGGCCGCCCGTGCGGCGCCACCGCCGTCATCGTCGACGCAACAGGGCACCTCGACATCGCGTGCAGCGGAGCGAGCGAAGTCCTGATCGTCGATGCCCAGACCTGGACCGTCGCGAGCCGGATCGCGATCGGCGGCGGTGTCGGCGGGATCGCCGTGACCAAAGACGGCCGCCGTCTCGTCGCATTGAATCCGCGCACCACCACGGTGTCGATTGTCGACCTCGCCACGCGGAGGATCACGGCACGCGTGCTCACGCGGCGGGTGATCGCTGATGATATCCGTGTCGTCGCGCCGCTGATGCCGGCGCCGTTCGTGACACTCGCCATGCTGGCCACGGGCTCGGATCCGGTGGGCGTCGCACTGACGCCCGACAGCCGCTTCGCCTTCGTCGCCGCGCAGGCAGGCGGCAGCAGCTCGAGCACGGTGCAGGTGATCGATCTCGCCACCGGGAAAGTGGTCACCACGCTCACCATCGGTCTCGGCGCGGGGCCGGTGGAGTTCTGGAAAATGAAGTGAGGCGGTGGTGAGAAGCGAGAAGTGAGAAGCGAGAAGTGAGAAGTGAGAAGGTTCCGGGATCGGGGCCCCGGCGATCGGCGCAGGCCGTCTCGATCCCAGCCATGCCCACTTCTCACGTCTCACTTCTCACCTGTCTATATTTGGCTCGCCCCAGGTCCGAAGGGCGCTGGCGCGCGAACCGTGTCAGAGCCTAGCGGCAGCAGCGCTAAGCGATGTCCGGTGTCGCTTCGGGGTGCCTGGGGCACTTTCTCACTTCTCACTTCTCACGTCTCACTTCTCACTTTCCTGATGATCGCCCTGGCTCGCCGTTACCGTCCCCGCCGCTTCGCCGACCTGATCGTCCAGGATCACGTCGCTGCGGCGTTGCGCGGAGCGGTCGCGAAAAATCGAGTCGGGCACGGCTATCTGCTCACCGGTCCGCGCGGTGTGGGGAAGACGACGGCGGCGCGTATTCTCGCGATGGCGCTCAATTGCGAGAACCGCACGCCGGAAGGCGAGCCGTGCGGCGAGTGCAACTCGTGCCGCAAGATCTGGAACGGCTCCGCCGACCTCGATGTGGTCGAGATCGACGCCGCCTCCAATCGCGGTGTCGACGATGCCCGTGATCTGCGCGAGCGGGCGATGTATGCCGCGTCGCAGGCCGGCCATCACAAGGTCTATATCGTCGACGAAGCCCACATGCTGACCCGCGAGGCATGGAACGTCCTCCTCAAGATCCTGGAGGAGCCGCCCCCGGGGGTCGTCTTCGTCTTCGCCACCACCGAGCCGCAGAAGATCGCCAACACCGCGGCACCGGTGATGTCGCGGCTGCAGCGCTTCGATTTCCGGCGGATCGGTCCGGCCGCGATCCAGCAGCGTTTGCGCCAGGTGCTCGCTGCCGAAAAACTCGACGCCGAAGACGATGCCCTGCTGGTGATCGCCCGGCACGCCGACGGCGGCATGCGCGATGCACTATCGGTGCTCGATCAATGCCTCTCGTTCGGCGAGGGCGTGCTCACCGCCGACCGGGTTCGCCAGGCCCTCGGTCTGCTCGGCGACGAGGCCTTCGGCGAACTGCTGGGTGCCGTGGCGGACCGGGATCCCGGGCGGGTCTTCGCGATCATGGACCGGGTGGCGGATTCGGGTGCCGACCTCGCCGAGTTCACCGGCGGCCTCGGCGAACTCCTGCGGGCGGTCCTGATGCATCATTACGGAGCCGAGCCGGAGGGACTGCCGGAGTCGACCCGAGCGGTCGTGACTTCCCTGGCGCCCAGACTGGTCCCGGAGGACGCCCTTCGGATGCTCAAGCTCCTCGGCGACGCCGAGCCCGGGATCAGGCGCGGCAGCAACCCCAGGATCGCGCTGGAGACCCTTCTCCTTCGCTGGACGCTGATGGACCGGACCGTGGAGCTCCGAGCGCTGCTGGAAGGGCAGCAGGAAGGAGAGATCGGAGAGCGAGGAGAGCGAGGAGAGAAAGCGGGGAAGGGTGGGGCGGCCGGAAGCCCCGGGCGGACAATGGGAGCGGCCGATCAAAAGCCGAAGGCGCCGGCGACGACTGCTTCGGCTCCGCAGGAAGCTGGCGCTGGGCTCCGGGCGTCGGGCGCCGGGCTGGATTTGCACCCCGGGCTCCCATTCGCCTGGCAGGAAGTCATCGCGACGGCGTCCCGTCAGAGCCCGATGCTGGGGCAGGCCCTGGGCCACGCCACCCCGCGCTGGGAGGATCCCGACCTGGTGGTGCTGGCGTTTGGATCCGGGAGCGCTGTCTTCCAGGAAGGGGTCACCCGGCAGGCATCGACGGTCGAGACAATCCTCAGCGCGGCGGCCGGGAAGCCGGTCCGGACCCGGGTCGAGAGCGCGGCTGCGCCGGCCGCGGCCGGTGGCGCGTCGCCCCGCCGGTTGACGCTGGAAGAATTGCGCAACGAGCGGCTCAACGAGCTGCGCAGCAAGGATCCCGCGCTGGATGCCGCGGCGACGACGTTAGATTTGGAACTCGTGGACGAGGAGTAGCAGTGGCTGATCCGACCCGCACACCGCACCCGCAGAACCGTATTGACGCCGACCGCCGCGCCGACGCCGAATCGCGCCGGATCGTCGGGGCGACGGCGGGCGGCGGGATGGTGCGGGTCACGGTGGACGGTCACCGCACGGTCCGGTCGCTGGAGATCGCCCCGGAAGCCTTCGAGGGTCGCGACGCCGAGCTGCTGGCGGACATGATCATGGCTGCGATCACCGAGGCGCAGCGGCGCCTCGACGATACCGGGTGAGCGCCCTCGAGTCGCTGATCACCGAATTCTCGCGGTTGCCGGGCATCGGCCGGAAGACGGCCCAGCGCCTCGTGTATCATCTGTTGCAGCAGCCGCGCGACCGGATGACCGCCCTGGCCGGAGCGCTCACCCAGGTCGCCGAACGAGTCGGACCCTGCAAGGAATGCGGGCAACCGACCGAAAATGAAGTGTGCGACATCTGCCGGGATCCACGGCGCGACGCCGCCCTGCTCTGCGTGGTCGAAGAACCGTCGGCCGTGGCGGTGCTGGAACGGTCGGGGGCGTACCGCGGTCGTTACGTCGTGCTGGGCGGCAGGATTTCGCCCCTCGACGGGATCGGTCCCGACGCGTTGCGGATCGGGCTGGTCGAAGCCCGGGTCAGCGCCGGCGGCGTTCGTGAGGTGATCCTGGCGACCAACTCGTCACTCGAGGGTGAGGCTACGGCTACGTATCTGCAGCAGTTGCTGGCGCCGTTCGGCGATGTCCGGGTTTCGCGCCTGGCCCGCGGGCTGCCGGTCGGCGGCGAGCTGGAGTACGTCGACTCGGTGACGCTGAGCCATGCGCTCACGGCCAGAGAGGAGTTGCGGTGACGAGCCGTGCCGCGTCGTGGTCGTTCGGCGAGGACGATTCCGTGAGGATCCGCGGCGTGCTCGGCGAGTTCCTGCGCGACGCCTCCGCCCGTACCGCGCTGCTGGTCGACCGGGCCGGGCAGATGCTCATCACGGTGGGCGAGGCGCCGGCTTTCGACCCGACCGCGTTCGCATCGCTCACCGCGGCGGACTTTTCCGCCAACGACCAGTTGGCACGGCTGCTGGGCGAGGGCGATTTCGGCACTCTCTTCCATCAGGGAGAGCGGGATTCACTCTACCTTGCCGACATCGCCCGGCGGGTGATCCTGGTGGTGCTGTTCGACAATCGCACCACCCTTGGCCTGGTGAAGCTGCGGATGCGGTCGGCAGTGGCCGATCTTAACGGCATCTTCACCGCAATGTTCGCCCGCGACACCGGCGGCCGCAGTTCGGTGGATGCTTCGTTCGTCGGTGAAGCGGAAGACGAACTCGACAAACTCTTCGGTACGAGCTGAGAGGTTCGCCCGACATGTCCCTGGTCAACTACGCCTCGCGGGAAATCAACTGCAAGATCGTCTACTACGGCCCCGGTCTCGGCGGCAAGACGACCAACCTCGAGTACGTCTACGAAAAGGTCGCCCCATCGTCGAAAGGAAAGCTGATCTCGCTGGCGACCGAAACCGAACGGACGCTGTTCTTCGATTTCCTGCCGGTCGACCTCGGCACCATTCGCGGGTTCCGGACCCGGTTCCATCTCTACACGGTCCCCGGGCAGGTATACTACAATGCATCGCGGAAGTTGATCCTCAAGGGAGTGGACGGCGTGGTGTTCGTCGCGGATTCACAGATCGATCGCACCGAGGCCAACCTCGAAGCGATGCAGAACCTCTACGACAACATGGCGCAGCATGGCTACGAGCTCACCAAGCTTCCCTTCGTGATCCAGTACAACAAGCGCGACCTCCCCAATGCCGCGCCGGTCGATGCCCTCGATGCTGCCCTCAATCCGGGCTGGCCGGTCGATGATCCCGATCGCCAGAAGACCACGCCCGATCCCTACCGCCCGGGCGACTTCCTCATCAAGCAGGTCGATGGCGTCTGGATCGAGCGGGTTCCCACCTTCGAGGCGGTCGCCATCCGCGGCGAAGGCGTCTTCGACACTCTCAAGGCGGTCAGCAAGCTGGTGCTCAAGTCCCTGGGATGAAGCCGTCGATCTGGACCCTGCCCAACGTCCTCACCATCGCGAGGATCGCGATCACGCCGGTGATCGCCTCGCTGCCGTTCATCAACGGGTACTGGCCCAAGCTGGCGTGCTTCGTGATCTTCGTCGCGGCCGCCGTCACCGACGTAATCGACGGCCGCCTCGCCCGCCGCCGCCAGCAGGTGAGCGATCTCGGCAAATTCCTCGATCCGATTGCCGACAAGCTGCTCCTCTTCGCGACACTGGGTCCGATCTGGTGGATCTCGCGCGAGCGCCAGGCGCTGTACGACATCCCCGTCTGGGGCAGCATCCCGCTCTGGGTCTGCCTGCTGCTGATCGGCCGCGAGATTGCCATGACCGTCTTCCGCGCCTGGGCGCAGACCCGCGGTGTGGTGATCCAGGCCGAGTCAGCGGGGAAGATGAAGGCGGTGCTGCAGAATGTATTCATCGGCGGCACGCTCACCTGGTTCGCCTTCCGCGACGCCGGGCACCGCTTCGGCTGGGAGCATTACCGCTTCGCCGAATACTGGCACCAGTTCCACGGCAGCTTCGTCGCCGCGACGCTCGGCATCGCGCTGACCTTGACCATCTATTCATTCTTTGCCTATCTGGTGAAGTACCGGCACCTCTTCATGACGGCGAGCTAGCAAAGCAGGATAGAAGAGAGACGAGAGACGAGAGAAGTGAAACCCGACTGTCACGAATCTCTCGACAGTCGGCTTTCACTTCTCTCCTCTCTCTTCTCTCTTCTCTCCTTCTATCTTGTCTCTGTGGAGATCATAACGATCGGCACCGAGCTCCTGCTCGGCTTCGGGATCGATTCGAACGCCGTCTACCTCGGCAAAGTCCTGGCCGAGTTCGGTATTCCGCTCACTCGGCGCACCACCGTGGCTGACGACGTCGAAGCGATCAAGGCCGCGGTCGGTGAGGCGCTGACGCGTACCGGCATGGTGATCACCACGGGCGGTCTCGGGCCAACCAGCGACGACGTGACCGTGACGGCGGTCGCGGCGATGGCGAACGCGGGCCTGCATTTCGACGACGAGGTCTGGAAAGCGATCACCGAGCGGTACACGTCGCGGGGCCTGCAGCCGGCCGACCCGAATCGCTCGCAGGCGATGATTCCCGACGGAGCGGAGGTGCTGCCCAATCGCTGGGGAACCGCGCCCGGGCTCTGGTTCGACACCGGGAACGGCGTGGTGATCGCCCTTCCCGGCGTCCCGCGCGAGATGCGCAATCTCTTCGAGCAGGAAGTCGTGCCGCGGCTTCATGCGGGCGCTACGGTGATCCGATCCGCGACGCTGCGTACCAACGGCGTCGCCGAGTCTGCCCTCGCCGAACGCATCGGGACGCTCGGCGAACAACTCCCCCCGCTCACGCTGGCGTATCTGCCGGGATTCACCGGGGTGGATCTGCGGCTCACTGCCTGGGGAATGGAACCCGACGTCGCCGGTGAGCTGCTCGCGCGCGGCATCTCGCGCTTGCGCGACGCCGTCGGCCCGTGTGTCTACGGTGAGGGCGACGTCGACATCGCCGCGTTGGTGATCGACGAGCTACGCGCGCGGAACTGGAAGATCGCCGTGGCCGAGTCGTGTACCGGCGGGCTGCTCGGCGCCCGGATCACGGCCGTGCCCGGGGCGTCGGATGTGTTCGTCGGTGGTGTCATTGCCTACGACAACGCGGTCAAGGTCGGCGACCTGGGAGTGGCGTCCGACGTCCTCGATGAGCATGGCGCGGTGTCGGCGGAGGCGGCCAGGGCGATGGCGTCCGGAATCGCGAGCCGGATGCACGCGCCGGTAACTATATCACTCACGGGTATAGCGGGTCCATCGGGCGGCAGCGACAACAAGCCGGTGGGCACGGTCTTCGTGGCATGGAGCATCGCTGGCGAGGTCGAAGCGAAGCGGGTGATCTTCCCCGGCGATCGCGACGAGATCCGCGCCCGGGCGGCGCAGACAGCGCTGGTCGAGCTCTGGCGGCGGATCGTCGACCGGCATCCGGTATAGCGAGGCCGTATATTCGACGCATGCGACGACTCGCGCTGCTGATCGCGTTGTTCGGCAGCGCCCCCTGCGGATCGACCATCGACAACATGGAGAGCTAGGATGGTTCGCACGGCGACACTCGTGGCCGTTGGCGTATCTGCGTGTCTCGCGGTCAGGCCCGTGCACGCGCAGCGCTTCACCGTATCGTTCCCCGCCGCGGCGCACGCCGGCCCGATCACCGGCCGGGTCTACGTCGCGCTGTCGCGAACCGGCGGGCTGCTTCGCACCCCGATCGACCAGACCGGTGAGACCGGTGAACCGCTCTTCGGCGTCGACCTGGCGAACCTCGCGCCGGGCGCGGAAGCGGTGATCGACGCATCGACGTTCGGTTTTCCGATCCGGTCGCTTTCCGATATTCCCGCCGGCGACTACTGGGTCGAGCCGTTCGTCAACGTGTACACCCGGTTCGCGCGCGCCGACGGCCACACCGTCTGGCTGCACATGGATCAGTGGGAAGGACAGAACTGGAAGAAATCCCCCGGCAACATCTACGGCGATCCAGTAGTGATC
>JBOHRZ010000128.1:0-7824 GCA_050732975.1 Gemmatimonadales bacterium | reverse complement strand
CCTCGGGGCCGAGCGAAGTCTCCACGGCATGCATCTGATTGAGATAGTCGGGCTGGTCGAGACCGCCCAGCGGCGCGGTGCGCTCCGGCGGCGTCGAGCCGATGACCCGGAAGTTCGCGTCGGCGCGGAGCGCCGCCATGGCGGATGCAAGATACTCGTGGCGATCGCCCAGGTTGCTTCCGGCGGCGATCAGCGCGACCGGCACCTCACTCCCCGCGGTCGAGCGCGGCTCGAATCCCAGCGACAAATGTTTCGGCCCCTTCCGGTCCGTCCCGCCCCAGCCGGTCGACCAGCGCACTCCCGATCACCACACCGTCGGCGATGGCGCCGACCTCCCGCGCCTGCGCCGGCGTCGAAACGCCGAAGCCGACCGCGATCGGGAGGGCCGTTGCCGCGCGGACCCGCGCCACCGATTGCCGCAGATCTGCCGCCAGTTCGGCGGTCGCGCCGGTCACGCCCAGGCGTGCGATAAGATAGACGAACCCGCGGGCGCCTTTGACGACGAGGCGGAGGCGATGTTCGGACGTGGTCGGCGCCACCAGGCGGATCAGGTCCAGCGCCGACCCGCCGATCGCGGTTTCGATTGACGGATCGCTCCCCGCGGGCAGATCGGTGAGCAGCAGCCCGCTCACGCCGGCATCGGCGGCGTCGCGCAGCAGACGGTCGAGGCCATACTGCAGCACCGGATTGAGGTAAGTGAACAGCACCACCGGCGACCGCAGCTCGGCGTTGGCGATCAGGTCCAGCGTACCGGCGAGCGTGGTGCCATTGGCGAGCGCCTGGAACGTCGACGCCTGGATGGTGGGTCCGTCGGCGAGCGGATCGCTGAACGGCACGCCGACCTCGAGGATATCGGCGTAACGATCGACGCGCCGCAGCGCCTCGCGGCAGGTATCGCGATCGGGAAAGCCGGCGGTCAGATAGGGGACCAGACCCGGACGTTGCGCCGCGCGCAGCTCACGCCAGCGTTCGGCGATCCGCGATTCAGACGAAATAGTTGCCAACGACGAGCCCGTGCCGATCGGGTGACGTGACCTTGACGATGCTCCGAGGATAGCTGCCGTCTGCCGAGGCGATCGAGAGATCGATGAGCTGCCCCGGCGGCGGGAGCCGGCTGCCATCATCGCCGATCGCGAGCCGGACCAGGGGCCGGTTGAGCTGCTCGGCGTCGGAACTGGTGCCGGCCACGATGGCGATCTCGAATGTGTCGAGAATGACGCAGGTACCGACCGGATAGATGCCCAGCAGGTTGATCAGCGCCTTGACCAGCGTCGGGTCGTAGCCGCGGGCGGGATTGAACCACATCTCCTTGAGGACGCTGTCCGGTTCCAGCGGCACGGTCTGGTAGGCGCGCCGGGTGGTCGCGGCGTCGTATCCATCGGCCACCGAGACCAGCCGGGTAAACAATCCCAGCCGCCGCGCGCGGATCGGGCGCGGATACCCGCTGAGGTCGACCTTCATGTGATGCTCGTGTGCGGCAAGAATGGCGCGGTACGGCAGCTCCTCACCCTCGCGCATCTTGAACAACGTCATCGTGCCCAGCCAGGGGTGGCGCTGCATGTCGCGCCATTCCTTGTCGTTGAGCGCGGCATCCTTGTTGAGCAGATCGGTTTCGAGGCGCGCCTTGCCGATATCGTGCAACAGCGCAGCCAGTCCGAGATCGTAGAGCTGCAGCCGGTCGAAGCCGAGGCGCTTGCCCAGCGCCACGGCGAAGATGCAGACGTTGACCGAGTGGGTAAACGTGTATTCGTCGAATTCACGCAGCGTGGTGAGACCGGTGATCGAGAGTTCGTTCTCCATGACCTGGTCGACGATGGTCTGAATGGCGCGCTTGAGGCGTCGGGTGGACGGCATGCGGCCCATACGGATTCCCTGCACCACGTCGCGCGCCACGGCGACACCGTGCGCGTAGGTCCGCTTGGCGCGCTCGAGGGCTTCGTCGGCGGAATCCGCCGATTCGCTGGAGGTCGACTCACCCGGCGGGCCCACCGACAGGTGCACGATGTCGGCCTGCTGCATCCGCTGCATGAGCAATTCGAGGCGATCCTCCGGGTCGAGGTCGCCGGTCAACGACCCGAGAATCGACAGGAAGGCCTGGAATTCGCTTCGCGCCACGCCGTCCTCGATAGTGAGCACGCCGATGCCGGAGACCTGCATCAAACTCACGAAGCCACTGAACGCGGCGAAATTGTCGAGACCCAGACGGAGACGGGTCTGGTTGATGAAGATGAAATCGCCGGAGAGGCGGATCTCGACGACGCCCTCGAGCCGGCACAATGCCACGGCCGTGCCGAGTAGCTCGTCGAGGGCGCGCTGGACGGCGGCGTTTTCCAGCGGATACAGCTTGAGCGCGCGCTGCGCCCCATGGATCGAGGCGAGGAGCGAGCGCCACGATTGGCGCAGCACGGCGTCGTCGCGCGCGGCCGGTTCGCTCACGGCTGCCAGTCGCGAAGCAGGGTGTTGGCGGCGGTGCGGACCACGGCTTCCTTGTCGGTCCGGAAGCGATCCACCACCATCCGCGCCTCGAAGTTGCGCACCTTGCCGAGGGCGTACAGCGCGCAGGCACGGATTTCGGGCGGCGCCTTGCGGCGGAACACGCCGCGCGGTTCCAGCATGCCCTGCAACTTCGGCACGGCCGCGGCGCCGGCAAGGGAGCCATAGGCCTCATAGAGCGCCCGTCGTTCGCTGCGCTCCCAGTCGGTCTCGCGGCCGTCGAACAGCAACGACTCGAGACGCGGCAGCAGGCCGCCCGACCCGCCGCGCTCCATCAGCGCGTGCAGCGCCGCCTGACGGACCGCGCGCTCCGGATCATCGAGCGCCTCCTCGAGCGCATCGATCGCCGACGCGGTTCCGAACTCGGCGAGCGCGCGGACCGCCGCGAGCCGGGCCGGCTCGTCGCCGGTCCGCAGATGAGTGATTACCACCGGCACCAGTTGGCCGAGGCCGAGCCGGGCTGCCAGCGAGATCGCCGGAACCACCGTGTCGGCGGGGCCCCGCTCCAGCAGCGCGGCCAGCGCGCCCGGTTGACTCCGGGCAATCGACTCGACGCTGCCCTCCAGCACCCGCCGCATGTTCGAATCGGCGATCCGGCCGATGTGCGCCAGAATCGCCGGCAGCGCCGAGGGCTTCAGCTCGCGGAGCACCTCGCCCACGTCTTCCTCGCTGGGGCGCACTGCGGAATCGGTCAACAGCCGGAAGAGCTGGTCGAGGATGTCAGGATGGGACAGTCGATCCTCGAATGACAACACCGCCTGATGCAACGCTTCGTCGAGTCCGGCGGCCCGCGCCGAAATCACCCGCAACTCGCGCAGGATTCTCGCCACCGCCCGAAGTCCGCCGGTCGAGAGCTGCACCGGCAGGATGTCGTCGAGCAGCGCGATCACTTCGTGCCGGATCGTCGCGTCGCGCTGTCCCTCCAGGATGTCGAGCAGGGCGTCGAGCGCGGCCTGACGGAAGTCACGCCGGTACTCGTCCTCCAGTTTGTCGTGCACCATGCGGACTTCGGCGTCGGTGAGAAAGTACGGCGTGGCGTCGAAGTCGGTGAGATCCACCATGCTGGGAGCGTCGTCGGTAGTCGCCATGCCGCCGGCGCGCGCTTCGGCGACTTCGTCCCGCGCATCACCCGTCGCATCGCGAACGGCCGCGCCGCCCGCTTCCTGCAGAAACTCGACGCCCTCGCCGAGCACCTCGACGAACACGTAGGACACCAGCACGAATTCCTGTTCCCAGAGCAGCGTCAGCAGGTCGTCGCTCGCGTCGGCGGGCAGCATGCGGGATTGGTTCACCACCTGCAGGAAGCGGACGATCTCGTCTTCTTCGACGCCGGGGATGAAGGTCACCCGCCGCAACCCATCCTTGTAGAACTGCCACGCCAGACCTTCAGCACGGGCCTCCTGCCGGAAGACGTGATTGCCTTCCCAGGAGATCCCGTCCTCGGTGACGTCGAGGACCAGACGGCCGGTGATGCTCCAGACCGGCGCGAACGCGTTGCGCACCTGCTCCAGGGCGCGACCGTACATGGGATTGTTCGGGAGGTACATCTGCAAGGCGCGTTGCGCCTTGCCGAGGCCCCGAAGCAATTCCTCGACGACCCGTACTTCGTCGTCGTCAGCCGAGGCGGTGGGGCGCGCGCTCACGGCGCCGCTCCCAGAGCGGCGGCCACGTGCGCCACATCCTTGTCGCCGCGGCCGCTGAGGCAGAGGAGCACGGGATCGTCGCGCCGCCACCGTCCGCGCTGGCGCAGCATCCACGCCAGCGCGTGCGCCGTTTCCAGCGCCGGAATAATGCCTTCGAGCCGGGCGCAATGCCGGAACGCCGCCAGCGCCTCGACGTCTGTCGCCGACTGGTAGTGAACCCGACCGGCGTCGCGGAGCCAACTGTGCTCCGGCCCGACTCCGGGATAGTCGAGACCCGCGGAGATCGAATGCGCGGGAAGCACCTGGCCGTCGGCATCCTGGAGCAGGTACGACAGCGACCCATGCAGCACGCCGGGGCGTCCCGCGGTCAGCGTGGCGCTGTGCCGGCCGCTGTCGATCCCGGCACCCGCGGCTTCGACCCCGACCAGTTCGACGTCGTCGTCGCCGAGAAAGCCGGAGAAGATCCCGATTGCGTTGGAACCCCCGCCGACACAGGCCACCACGGTTGCCGGCAGCCGGCCGACGCGATCGAGCACCTGGGCGCGCGCCTCTCGGCCGATGACCGCCTGGAAGTCCCGCACCATCCTCGGATATGGGTCGGGACCGACCACTGACCCGATGATATAGTGCGTGGTCGTGACATTGGTGACCCAGTCCCGCAGCGCCTCGTTGGTCGCGTCCTTGAGGGTGCGGGTCCCCGAGCCTACCGGCACCACGGTTGCACCCAGCAATTGCATGCGATAGACGTTGAGCGCTTGCCGCGCCACGTCCTCTTCGCCCATGTATACCACACAGGACAGCCCGAAGCGCGCGCACACGGTCGCCGTTGCGACGCCGTGTTGCCCCGCGCCGGTTTCGGCGATGATCCGGGTCTTCCCCATTCGCTTCGTCAGAAGCGCCTGCCCGATCGCGTTGTTGATCTTGTGCGCCCCCGTGTGGTTGAGATCTTCGCGCTTGAGCAGGACGCGGGCTCCGATCTCATCGCTGAGCCGGGGTGCTTCGGACAGCCGGGATGGGCGGCCGACCACATCGGCCAGAAGGGCATCGAACTCATCCCAGAAGGCGGCGTCGCCCCGAATCTCATCGTAGAGCGCGGCGAGATCGTCCAGAGCCGCGACCAGTGTCTCGGGCACGTATCGTCCGCCGTACGGCCCAAAGCGACCGTCGACCGCAGTCTCAGGCGGCAGCGTGCGTGGCACGGACAATCTCCAGGAAGCGAGCCAAGCGAGCGTGATCTTTCACGCCGGGCGTGTGTTCGACGCCCGAACTTACATCGACAACGTCCGGAGCGACGACGCGGATCGCTTCGCCGACCGACTCCGGTGTCAGGCCGCCGGCGAGAACAAATCGCACCGGCGGCGCCGCGCGCCGCGCCGCCGCGGCAACACCGAGCGGGATGGGCACGCCGAGCCCGCCACTGCCGCCCGGACGCCGAGCTTCAATTACAATCGCGTCAGCCTCCAGTGCCGCGTAGGCCAGGTCCGCCGCCAGTGCCGATTCCCCATCGACCGGCACTACGCGCCACACCTCGTAGCGCTGCCGACGCAGTTCGCCGGCCTCGATATCGGTGATGTCGCCGTGCAACTGCGCCCCGGAAAGCCCCGCGCCAGTCAATACTTCGAGGATCGTCGCCAATGGCTGCGAACCAAAGACCCCGAGCACCGGTACGCCCGCCGCAGCCGCGACGACGGCCCGCGCCGCCTCGACGGTGACCGCCCGCGGCCCGCCGGCGAAGACGACCCCCAGGCGCCAGGCGCCGTGCCGCGCAGCAAACGCCGCATCGTCAGCCCGGGTGAGGCCGCAGATCTTGGCATCAACGGCCACGGCGCGGAACTCCCGTCAACGCCGCCAGACGCGCGGCCGGATCCGGCGCCGCGGCCAGTGCCGTGCCGATCAGCACGGCGTCGGCCCCCGCCTCGGCAGCGCGCTGCACGTCGGTAACATCGGCCATGCCGCTTTCGGCCACGGCAATGTGGCTCGAAGGAATGCGGCCCATTGCCCGCCACGCGGCGTTGGTGTCCACGCTGAAGGTGTCGAGGTCACGGGCGTTCACACCGATCACCATTGCGCCGGACTGCAGTGCGCGATCCACTTCGGCCTCGCTGTGAGCTTCGACCAGCGGCGTGACGCCGAGGGCCACGGCGAATTCGACCAGGCGTCGCAACGCGGCAGCTTCCAGCACCCGGACGATCAGGAGCGCCGCGGCGGCGCCCGCCGCACGGGCCTCCAGCAACTGCACCTCGTCCAGAATGAAGTCCTTGCGAAGCACCGGACAACTGACCGCCGCGACCACGGTTTCCAGGTCGGCGAGTGAGCCACCGAAGTAGCGCCGGTCGGTCAGAACCGAGATGGCCGCGGCATCGCCGGCAGCATACGCGCTGGCGAGTGTGGCCGGGTCGAGCGCCTCGTTGATCGCACCGGCCGAGGGCGAACGACGCTTCACCTCGGCCACGACCGCGACTTTGTCGCGTCGAAGCGCCGCGACGAAGTCGGCCGGAGCCGCCCGCGCGCCCGCCTCGCGCTCGAGCGCGCCGCGGCGCGCCCGGAGTGGCGGCAAGGTGCTCCGCGTGGATTCGAGAATCGCCTCCAACCTGGCCATCTTGCTGTTCGGGTTCCTTTCGGGTAGCTTTTCGGCTCAGGCCTTCTTCGTCAGCCGGAGCTCGCCGTGCCGCTCACCCGAAAGCAACACGAAATTCTCGAATTTGTCGCCTCGACGATCGATCAGAACGGGCTGGCTCCCTCCTTCGAGGAGATCGCCGAGCATTTCGAGTACAAATCGCTCGCCACGGTGCACGAGCATCTGACCAATCTCGAGCGCAAAGGCTACATCCGGCGCGATTATAACGAGAGCCGGGCGATCGAGGTTCTGCCGCCCCGGGGCAGCACCGGTGCGACGGAGATCCCGCTGCTCGGCACGGTCGCCGCTGGCCTGCCCATCGAATCGATGATGAGCGGCGAGGTCGTCCCGGTTCCCAACGCGATGTTGCCGCGGCGGGGTGCGAATTATGCCCTCCGCGTCAAGGGCGAATCAATGATCGACGAGCAGATTCGCGACGGCGACATGGTGGTCGTCAACGGCCGCGAATCGGCCGACAACGGCGAAATGGTGATCGCCCTGATCAACGGCGCCGAGGCGACCGTGAAGCGCTTTTATCGGGAGCCCGGTGGATGGATCAGGCTCCAGCCGGCGAACACCGCGATGAGGCCGTTGCGATTTCAGGAGCGCGAGGTGCTGATTCAGGGCGTCGTCGTCGGAGTGATCCGGAAGTACTAGCGTGGCGCCGCGGCGATGAGGGCGTCGAGTTGCCGCAGCGCGGCGCCTGATTCGAGCGCCGCCAGCGCGATGACGGTTCCCTCGCCGATGGTGGCCGCTCCACCGGCCACGTAGATGGCGGCCGCCGCATTGAGCGCCACCGCTGCCCGAAGCGCGGCGGGAGCCGCCGCCGGATCGGAGAACAGCGTCCGCATCGTCCGCGCATTCTCCTCGGGCGATCCGCCTTCCAGGCCGATCACCGTGCCGGTGTCGAGATCCACTTCCGCCGGGTCGAATTTCCACGCCCGCACCACTCCATCGCGAACTTCCCAGATCGCGGTCGTCCCGGTCGGCGCGATCTCGTCCATTCCCACCTCGGCATGGACGACGAGAGCGTGTTGTACGTCGAGGCGGACCAGCGCCTCGGCAATGACC
>JBOHRZ010000127.1:0-7838 GCA_050732975.1 Gemmatimonadales bacterium | reverse complement strand
GGTGGTATTCGACGTCGATCGACAGCGCGTGGTGACGGAGATTCCCGGACTGCCCCGCGCCACCGGGGTGCTGGCCGTGCCGTCGCGCCATCAGGTCTTCGTGTCGGCCGCCGGCGCGCACGAGGTCGTGATCATCGACGATCGCACCCTGGCTGTCACGGCACGCGTGCCGGGCGTTCGATTTCCCGACGGTATCGGATATGACCCCGATCACGACCAGGTGTTCGTGTCCGACGAATCGGGCCGGGCCGACGTGGTGATCGATGCGGCAACCGCGACCCGGCGCGCCGTGATCGCCCTCGACGGGGAGGCCGGGAATACCCACTACGACTCGGTGTCGCACTGCATGCTCGTCGCGGTGCAGACCCGCGATCAGCTCGTCGCCATCGATCCCGCCGCCGATCGGATCGTGGCACGCTATGACCTGCCGGGCTCTGATGGTCCGCACGGTTTCACGCTTGACGAACCTGACCGGCTCGCCTTCGTGTCGTCGGAAGACAATGCGACGCTGCAGGTGGTCGATCTGCGCGCGATGCGGGTGGTCGCGCACTACGCCGTGGGCGAATCGCCGGACGTCCTGGCCTGGGATCCCGGCTGGCGACGACTGTACGTCGCGTCGGAGGGCGGCTTGCTGTCGGAGTTCCAGCTTGCAGGACATACCCTGACGCTGGTCGGCGAATATCGCGCCCCGCATGCGCACACCGTCGCCGTAGATCCGCAGACCCACCGCGTGTATCTGCCGCTCGAAAACGTCAACGGTCGACCGGTTCTGCGCATTCTGGCGTCGCAGTGATGAATCGGCCGATCCGAAGGTCACTGGGCGACCGTCGTCGGTCAGAAATTGCTGATCAGGACTCCTGCCGCGCTCTTTCGCCGCATCGTCTCGGTGATCATTCTCATCCTCGGCGTGCTGCTCGTGGTGCGCCCCAATCCGTAACCGTGAGGAGGCCATGAGCCTTTCGCGACGAATCTTTCTCAAGACGGCCGGCGCGGTGGCCGGCAGCACGCTGATTCCCTCGACTGCTGCACCGCTGTCTCTCGCAGACGGCCAGCCGGAAGGCGCCTTATCGCTTGCCGCCAGAGCCGACTACACCATCCGGATCGCCGCCACTCCGATCGAGGTCGCACCGAACAGGATCATCTCCCTCACGACCTACAACGGCCAGTTCCCGGGCCCCTTGTTGCGCTTCAAGGAAGGGCAGCGCACCACGGTGGACCTGGTGAACGACACCGATACGCCGGAACAACTGCATTGGCACGGCCAGATGGTGCCGGTCGACGTCGATGGCGCGGCCGAAGAAGGCACGCCGTACATTCCCGCGCACGGCACACGCCGGATCTCGTTCGTGCCGCAGCCCTCGGGTTACCGTTTCTATCACACCCACAATCGCGCCGGCGCCGATCTCTCCGCCGGCCAGTACGGCGGCCAGGTGGGGCCGGTCTACATCGAGCCTGCACGCGAGCCCGGCAACTACGATCGCGAAGTTTTCCTGGTTCTCAAGGAATTCGGGCCGAGCTTCAGCCGCGGTGGCGACATGGCACAGGACGTCCTGTCTCCGGCAACGAAAGTGAAGGCGCTGGAGTCAACGGGCGAAGCCGCGATGAATGCATCCCTCGCGCGAGGGATGCCGCATGGCTACGAAGTCGGCTACGACATCTTCACCATCAACGGACGGATGCTGGGGCACGGCGAGCCGATCAGAGTCAAGCAGGGCGAGCGCGTGCTCTTTCACGTCCTGAACGGCAGCGCCACCGAAATTCGCAGCCTTTGCCTGCCCGGCCACACGTTTCAGGTAGTTGCCCTCGACGGAAACGCGGTGCCGAATCCCTCTACGGTTCCTTTCCTGTGGCTGGGCACGGCCGAACGCGTCTCGGCCATCGTGGAAATGAACCATCCGGGCGTCTGGATCATGGGCGACACGTCCGACGACGATCGCCATCATGGCATGGGGATCGTGGTCGAATACGCGACCCGGACCGGCACGCCCCGGTGGATCGCGCCGGCGCCGTTCCGGTGGAATTACGCCCACTTCGCCAGGCCTGACGCCACGGCGCCCACACCGGACGAGACCTTCGAGATGACGATCGCCAAGGACAACGCCGCGGTCGACGGGTTCAATCGCTGGACGATCAACGGCGTCTCCTACCCGATGTCGGCCGTGATCGCACCAGCATCATTCCATCTGAAGGAAGGGCGGCGTTACCGCATTCACCTGCGCAACCAGAGCGACGACGTCCATCCGGTCCATCTGCACCGGCATACCTTCGAGCTGACCAGTCTGTCCGGGGTCCGGACGGCAGGCGTCAGAAAAGACGTTGTCATGCTGGGCGGTTACCAGGAGCTCGCAGTGGATTTTGTCGCCAACGATCCGGGACGGACGCTGTTCCACTGCCATCAGCAGCTGCACATGGATTTCGGGTTCATGACGCTGTTCGACTACGTGTAGCGGCCACGCCGCCAAGCGCCGGCCGCCCCCCCCCGGCTCAGTTGCTGCCGCTCGATTCCGTTGACTTGAACCCAAAGCCCTCGGTACACTGATTCCCGAGCAGCGGGGCGGACCCGGCCGTGAGGCTCCACGCCATCGAGTTGCCGACCATCGGCTCCCAGCTGTTGGAGAACCCGGTCAGGGAGCTGAAGTCCGGCATCGCCAGCGAATAACCCGCCGAAGCGAGATAGGTGGGGCTCGCACTGATCTGCGCCGAATTGAAGTTGGTACCGTCCGCGTAGTAGAACGACATGTATGGCGACGTGATATCGGTCGGCGCGGTGAAGGTCGCCGCTTCGATGGTATACGCCGTGCCCGAGCGCATGATGTTCACGCCCGCGAGCAGCGCCGGCAGGGTGACATTTCTGTTGCCGAAGGCCTGGAAATCCTCGAAATCGGACCGACTGGATGTCGGCGTGTCGCCGTTGATGATCAGCGAATGATATTCCCCGCTCGTCTGCTGCGATGTGGGAATCCCGTAGCCGGTGAACGTTGACGGGGCGTTAACTGCCGACCACAGCTCGCTGCGGTAGCAGGCGGCACTGGTGAGGTATCCGAGATTGGCGGTAAACGTCTCACCGCCGACCGGATTCGTGATGGTGATGGTGCCGGGCATCGGCGCAAAGGAATGAGACCCACCGAAGTCGATGGACCCGAGATTCATGTCGGCGCTGACCGCGACGCCGCGCTGAACGTAGCCGCGGTCCGTGCTCGACGGGGCCGTCGCGGACTGCTGCGCGTAACCGATGAGGTCGAATGTGCCGGCGGGCACGTGAAGGAATTGACCGGCCGGGTTGAACCCGAACGCAGTAGCCAACGATCCACCGAGACCGAGGAACGCCAACGAGGACTGGGACTGCAGCCCGGCCACGGTGAAGCCGACGGTGTACCCGCCGGTGACGGTCGGCGTGGTGCAGAACGCGATCGGCACCAGCGTCAGATCGTTCTTCGTGCCCAGGTAGACGTTGGTGTTATAGATGCCGGCGCTCCCGGTCACCGCGGCGTACCCGCCGGAATTCGACGAGATCGTGATGTGATAGATGTGATTGGTACCCGACGCGACCGTCCAGGCTCCTGTGCCGTCCTTGTAGGCCACCCAGATCGGCTGCTCCGATGCGTCACAGAGGGAATAATCGAGCGTCAGCGTGTTGCCGCCACCGCCCGACGAAGTCACCGTCAGCGTGATGGTAGTGTGGGCCGTCAGCGCGCCCGACGTGCCGGTCACCGTGACGGTCGACATACCAACCGCCGCCGAAGCCGATGCCGTGAGTGTCAGCACCGAGCTGTTACCGGTGGCGCTGGTCGGATTGAACGAGGCGGTGACGCCGGTCGGCAGCCCTGATGCCGAAAGCGCCACCGCCGAGCTGAAGCCACCGGTCCGATTGACGGTGATCGTGCTGATGCCATTGGTACCCTGCGCCGCCGACAGGCTCGCCGGCGACGGCGACAGGGTAAAGCCCGTGGCTGCGGTGACCACCACCGACAGGGTGGCCGATGCATTCGCCACCCCGGTCCCGCTGCCGTTGATGGTCACGGGGTATGTCGCGGGATTCACCGAAGCCCCTACCGTCACCGTGGCGGTCGAAGTGGTACCTGTCACGGTACCTGGATCGAACGTAACGGTGATCCCGGACGGGACGCCGCTCGCGCTCAGGGATACATCACCGGTGAAATTGCTTCGGGAGATCGTGATCGCCGACGTACCGCTTGCCCCCGCGGCCACCGTCAACCCGGCAGCCGTGACCGTAATGCTCGAGGTGCCGGCCGCGGTCACGGTGAGAGCGATCGTGGCGGTCGCATCACTCACGCCGCTGCCGGCGGCGCGCACCGTCAGGGTGTAGCTGCCCGGCGCCGCCGAAGCGCCCACGGTCAACGTGATCGTGCCGGTGGTGGTGCTGCCCGAGGTCTGCAGGCTCGACGTCGAGGCAGTCACACCCGCCGGCGCCCCCTGAACCGTTAGCGCGATGTCACTGGTGTACCCCCCGCCCCGCGTCACGGTGGCCGCGATCTGCGCCGAACTCCCCTGCGCGATGGCGGCGCTGGAGTTCCCCAGCGAAAGGCTGATCGTGTAGTTGTTGTCCGCAGCCGTGCTGCTGCACGCAGTCGCCAGACCGGCGAACACGACGCACGCCAAAATCGAACGCAAGCCTGACATCACGACAACTCCAGCTGGTGGTTGTGACCATATCCGCAACCGCGGAAGACCGGCGAGGCGGCCCGTCCCGCCAGTGGGACGCGCCGGCAGGGTAGCACCGTGCATCGGCCCGCAATTCCGGGAGCTTCACGCCTACGACGAATCATCGGCGGCGGATGGCACACGCGGACCACCATTGGGTAACAGGGCGATACCGCCATCCCGTCGACGCAGGCGCGACACGTGAGCGGTCCGCTTCAGAGATGCGTCGCAGAAGCGCGCGCAAGTCGAGCGACTTGGCGCGACCATCCACCGCTCCGGCACCCTGGAGTGCCGAGGCGCTCCCGCTGACCGCCTTTCTGGCGACGCAGCCGCCGGCCACCTATCGGGATCCTGGCCGAACCTTGGCCTGGCCGCCCTGATGGGCGGCGACCCATCCCGGTTCGGACTCTACACGTTCTCCGCCTCGGCGCATCGACGCTCTATACCCGTTGACGCTATATCCACCGTGGCTATATTCGCCGGATGAACGATACCGCCGCCATCGAGCGCCTCCTCCCCCTCCCCCCGGCCACATTTCACATCCTCATGGCCATCGCCCGCGGCGAGCTGCATGGCTACGCGATCATCCAGGATGTCGCCGCCCGCACTGACGGCCAGATCAAGCTCAGCGCCGGCACGCTGTATCGCTCGATCCAGCGAATGCTCGAACAGGGCCTCCTCTGCGAAACGAAGGAGCGGCCGGCGCCGGAACTCGACGACGAACGGCGCCGGTACTACGGCATCACGCCGTTCGGTACCCGCGTCGCGCGGGCCGAAGCGCGACGACTGCTCGGCTTGGTGCGGATGGCGCGGGTGCAGGGATTCGTGACCGAGCGCGCCTGATGCGATTCTACCGGATACTCCTCTGGCTCTACCCTGCTTCGTTCCGGCATGAGTACGGGGCCGAGCTGCGGGCCGAGTTCGCCCGCCGCCGCGCCGACACGGACGGCGCCCTCGCGGCCGTTGCGCTCTGGACCGATGCGATAATCGACACGGTCGGCAATGCGGCCGCGCTGCAATGGGATGTGTTGCGCCAGGACGTTCGCCATGGCGTCCGCAACCTGCGCCGAGCGCCGGCCTTCGCCATCACCGCGATCGCCGTGATCGCTCTCGGCGTGGGAGCCAACGCAGCCGCGTTTTCGGTTGCCGATTACGTCTTCCTGCGGCCGCTGCCCTTCGCCGACGCCAACCGGCTGGTGACGATCTGGGAACGGGTGCCGAGCTACAGCATGCTGCAACCGACCCCGCCCAACTACCGCGATTGGGCCAGGCTGTCGCAGTCATTCGATGCGATGGCAGCGTACCACACCACCACATCGTCAATCCTGGGCGGCGAGACGCCGCAACAGGTGCCGGGGATCGCCGTGCACGGTCCGCTCTTCACCATGCTCGGCGTGGCTCCAATCGTGGGGCACCTGCCGAGCGCGGACGAAGTCGCGACCGGTGCGCCGGTGGTAGTGCTGAGCTATCCGTTGTGGCGCGACAATTTCGGCGCGGATCGCGGCGTCGTGGGCCGCCAGATCACCCTCGACGGCGCGCCGTACAGCGTGGCCGGAGTGATGCCGAAGAACTTCGCTTTCCCCGACCGCCAGACCCGTCTCTGGACGCCGATGAAGGCCGCCGAATCGAGCGACAGCGATCGCAGCAACAGTTGGTTCTATGTGGTCGGCAGGCTCAAGCCGGGGCGCACCATCGGGCAGGCCCAGCGCGACATGGATCAGGTCTCCGCACAGCTCCGGCGCGCCTATCCCGCGGACGATTCGGTGCAGGCCAACGTGCTGTCGCTGCACGATACGTATGTGGCCTCCTCCGTGGGCGAGAACCGCCTGCTGCTCAAGGCGCTGTGCGGCGCCGCGCTGTGCGTGCTGCTGCTCACCTGCGCCAACCTCGCGTCGCTGCTGCTGGTGCGGGCGACGGTGCGGCGGCGGGAACTCGCGGTGCGGACGGCGCTCGGCGCCGGGCGCGAACGGATGGTACGCCAGCTCCTCACCGAGAGTCTTCTGCTCGCGCTGCTCGGCGGTGGCCTCGGCGTCGGGCTCGCCTTCGTGGCGCTGCCGCTCCTCGATCAACTGGTGCCGGCGACACTGCCGCTGGCGCAGCTCCCGTCGATCGATCTCCGGGTGCTCGGTGTCGCGGCGCTTCTGTCGGTGATCACCGGCGTCGGGTTCGGCGTCATCCCGGCGATCCGCGCGGGCCGTGGTTCGTCGTTCGAAGGGCTGCGCGACGATGTCCGCAGCGGCGGCGGTCGCCGGAACAGGATGCGGTCGACGCTGGTGATTGTCGAGGTCGCGGCGTCGGTGGTGCTGCTGGTGTCGGCAGGACTGCTGCTGCGAGCAATGCTCCGGGTACAGGCCGTCGATCCCGGCTTTCGCCAGGCCAACGTGCTGACGCTGCGGACCGAGTTGCCGTTCTATCGCTATTGGCAGGTCGACCGGCGCGAGGCATTCTACCGCCAGGTGCTCGAACGGGTCCGGGCGATCCCGGGCGTCAGCGCGGCGGGATACACCTCGTTCCTGCCGATGACGATGGGGGGCGGGATATGGCCGGTGTCGATCCCGCCCGACACCGGGTTCCGTCATGCGTCGCTCCGATTCGTGACGCCGGGATACCTGGGCGCCATGCGCATCTCGCTGCTGCGCGGGCGCGATGTGAACGCGGCCGATACCCGCACGGGACCGTTGACCGCGGTGGTGAGCGAATCCTTTGTCAAACGGTTCTGGCCGGATCGCGATCCGCTCGGCCAGCATTTCAAGTTCGCGTTCGGCGATCGGACCGTGGTCGGCGTGGCCCGCGATGTCCGGGTGCGCGGCCCGGAGCGCCTCGCCGAGCCGCAGGTATATCTCCCGTCGCGACAGATGCAGGACAGCTCGCTGATGTTCTATGCGCCCAGGGACCTGGCGATCCGCTCGACGCTCGGTCCGGCAGCACTGGTGCCCGCGGTCCGGGGCATCATCCGCGACGCCGATCCGCAGCAGGCGATCACCGACATCCAGCCGCTGAGCCAGATCGTCGCGGGGCAGACGCTGACGCGCGCCGTGCAGGTGAGGGTGTTGCTCGCCTTCGCGGCGATCGCGCTTCTCCTCGCGGCGGTCGGCCTGCACGGCCTGCTTGCCTTCGCCGTTTCGCAACGGCGCCAGGAGATGGCCATCCGCATTGCGCTCGGCGCGCAATCGGGT
>JBOHRZ010000126.1:0-7845 GCA_050732975.1 Gemmatimonadales bacterium | reverse complement strand
AGGCTAGGCGAGGCGAGGCGAGGCGAGGCGAGGCGAGGCGAGGCGAGGCGAGGCGAGGCGGTATGACGTTACGCCATTACTTCGAGCCCGTCAACTCGCCGGCGGTGCCGCCAGCCCGCGCCTACATCACATAACTCACCCCGCCATACACCGCGCGCGTCTGCCCCGGCGACACGAATCCGCCGGCGCGCAATTCCGGATATGCTTTGTTGAACAGGTTGCGGACGCCCAGACGCAATGTGGTGCTGCCGCCGACGATATACCGCCCGGTCAGATGGAAGATCGCGTACGCGGGCAATTCCACTCCCGGCTCGTCGAACGGTGTATACGGTCCCTCCACATCGGTCGACAGCCGCACCGACCACATCGACGTGAGCTTGCCGATCGCGAGTGCCGCGTCGCCGACATACTTCGCAGTGTTCGCCACCGGCGTTCCCGTGAGCGTGTCGCCGTCCTCGGTGACCAGGTCGCGATACTTGGCGTCAGTGAAGGTCCAGGTCCCCGAGATCCGCGCCATGTCGCCCAGCGGCGCATCGAGGGACAACTCCAGCCCCTGCCGGCGGCTGCGGCCTCCGTTGCCGGTGGTGAGGTGAATCGGGTCGAACGACTGCTCGTTGCTGACATCGGTGCGGAACAGCGTCGCCGCGCCACGCACCTGACCGAAGTCGACGTGGGTGCCGGCCTCGTAGGCCCACTCGGTGATGAACGGCAGGGTGGGATCCTCGATGACGCCGTCAGTGCTGCGGAATCCGCGCGAAGCGTTGGCGTAGAAGTCGCCATAATGCGGGATGTGCAGCAGCGCACCGATCTTGGGCGAGAAAATCGAATGGCTGGCCGACGTCGCCGGCTCGCCGTCGGGCGTCGACCGGGTGCCGACATCGTCGAAGCGCCCGCCCAGCGTGACGCGAACATGCTGGCCGAGATCCTCGATCGACTCCACGAACAGCGCGCCCGACGTCTGGCGCGCGTCGATCAGCGCGTCGGCCGAATCCTGGGTCCGCTGCGTGGTGAACCACCGCTGGTAGTGCGCCATGTCAAGCCGGCCCTCCCCGCCGACCGTTACCTGTACCCGGTCCTTGCTCCAGGTCAGCGCCGACGTGGCACCCCAGCCGTTGCGCTTGTCGATTTCCTGCGTCTGGCTGCCCGAGCCCTCACCGCTTCCCGGTTCGGGCGGAATCGTCAGATAGAAGTTCCAGTTCCCCTGCGTGCCGTACGTGGTCGTTCGCAAGGCGAGGTTCGGATTCACCACGACCCGCAGCGAGGCGCGCTCCAGCCCGTGCCGCTTGAAGCCGCCGTCGGTATGGTTGGAGACGTTGTCGTAATCGCGCGCGGCGAACTGATCTGCTGTGAGGAATCCCGGCGAATCCCATCCCGCGCCGTACAACTGGGTGCCGAGATCGATTGTCGCGCCGGACGAGATCTGCTGCACCAGGCGCCCGTAGAATTGGCCGAGATGCTGCTCGCTGTTGGGACGCCAGCCGCCATCACGCATGCCGCGCAGACCGAGAACCAGCCCCGTACTGGTACGATCGAGTCCGGTGAAAAACGTCCCGTCGACACGGCCATTGGCGCCGCCGTCGAGCGAGAACTGCTGGCCGCTCATCCGTTCACGGGTCAGCACGTTGACCACACCCGCCATGGCGAAGTTGCCGTACACCGGGCTGGTCGGACCCTTGATTACTTCCGCGCTGGCAATCGCCTGCGGCATCAGCAGGCTCCAATCGTTGTACCCCTCCGCGTGGCCGTTGACGGGCTCGTTGATGGGAACGCCGTCGATCCAGAGGGCGATGTCGGTCGAATGGTCGGACGAGAAACCGCGGATCGAGGCGTCCGATGCGAAGCCGGGCCCTTGGCCCTGCTCATGTACTTCGATGCCGGCCGCCTGGCGCATGAGATCCCAGGGATCAGTCGCGGGCGTGGCGGCGATCACCGACGGCGTGAGCCGGATCACGTTGACCGGCGCTTCGCGCGGCGTCGATGCGGCGGTGACCGTGATCGCCTGCAACCGGGTCGGCATGCGGGTCAGGGTGTCGCTTCGCACCGTGTCGGGACGAACCGGGACCTGGGCAGAGATCAGCACCGGCACTCCGACGAGCGCCAGCAAGGCGAGACGCAAGGACACGAACTCCTCCGTGAGCAGGAATGACGAACCGCGTGGAGCCCGGCGACGCCGGGCGATGCTCAGACGGAGAAGCGGGGAGGAGCGAGCGGGAACGGAAGGACGTGATCGAAGCGAACAACAATGGAGGACGTTACCGGGGCGACAGGCGCGACGTCGAGCACGACCGCAGTCAGGATCGGTGCCGGCCGGGCCGTCGGAAGCACCGTCATCGAACAGCCGGCAAAGCACAGATCGCAGCAACTGGCGTCGTGCACCGGAGGCATACGCTGACCGGATTCGGCACCATGATGCGTCATCGCCGCCATGCCCGCGCAGCCATTGCGCATCATGACTTCGGCGTGCGCCGCCTGGGTCGCGGGCAACGCCAACATCCAGAGCGCGCCGAAGAGACCGAACCAGCGCCGAATCGCTACCGTCGATCGTACCATCGGAGTGAATAGTGGCGCGCCCCGAAGCGGCTCGCAACTGATCCGGCGTTCCCGGCCTCGTTGTGGCCGGCGTATCCGTTGGCACGTCACCCTCTGAGCGCACCCGATGGTGCGCCCATGGAAGGAGGCAGACGTCAATGCGAATCTCGACATTGAGTACGGCCCTGGCGCTCGCGGCGGCCGCCGGAATCGCAGGCTGTGGCCCCGGCTATACGTCCTATGGCGTCAGCGCGCAGTTCGGTACGCCGCTGGACATCTATGGCTACGAACCGGACTACTGGGGCGACTGGCGGACCAATTATTCACTCTGGTCGCCTTCGGTCGTGTACGAATACAATGGTGCCTACTATCCGCGGCAGATCCGCGGCTCGCGGCCGGTGGAAGTGTATCAGTACCGGAACCAGTACTTCATGCCCCCGCGCGACAAGGGCTGGGTCAACACCGACAAGCGGTTCGATTACAAGCAGCGCCCCAGCAGCAAGGATTACCAACGGGCGCGGCCACGGCCCGGTGGCGGGCGTGGCGGCGGCCGCGGGGGCGGACAGCCGTAGCTATATCAACGGGTAACATAGTGGTATGGATCGAGCGCGGGGCGCCATCCGGCGCCCTCCCCTCGAACCACGAAGGGGGTCCCGCCGCGAGCCGGGATCCCCCTTCGTGTCAGGCATTGAAGCCCGGGAAAACAGGTCCCTTCGACAAGCTCAGGGCAGGCTCTTCGACTTCGCGGCAGCGTCGCTGCCGCTGCTCGGGATGACGTTTCGTTCACCCGCACTCGCTGAAGCCGCAGACGTGGCACTTGACACATCCCTCCGCGTACTCCAGTTGCGAGCCGCAGTCGGGGCAGGCGCCGGCCAGCGTCTCCTGCATGCCGCCCAGCATACCCTGCTGGCCCGATTCGTCGGCGACGCGAATCACCGGCGCCGGGGCGACTTCGTCGTCGGTCATCGGCGTCTCGAACGCGGCCTGGGCGTTGAGGAGGTCCTGCTGCACTCCCTGCTTGTCGGCGGCGTACTTCTCCAGCGCAATCCCGACGGCGTCCGGCACCGACATCACCTTGCTGGGCCCCAGACCGATGGCGCGGTCCGACGAGATGCCGCGCAGCTGGCGGTGAATCGCCTTGAGCGGAATCCCGGAACGGAGCGCCAGCGAGATCAGCCGGCCGATCGCCTCGACGTCCGCCATCAGGGCGCCGCCGGCCTTGCCCAACGACATGAACACTTCGAACGGCTGACCCTTGTCGTCCTCGGTAATGGTCACGTAGAGATCGCCGAGGGGCGTGGCGATGCGCCGCGTGGTGCCACGCAGCAGCTCCGGGCGTGAGCGCTTCTGCCGGCGCTGGAGATTCTCGCTTTCGAGTTCATGCACCGCCTGCCGCAGTCGCTCGACTTCCGACTCGAGTTCCACGACCTGCCCGGCCTGGTCGGCAGCGGCGACGCGGGCGTTCAGTTCGGCGCTCATCGACGGATGTTCGCCGGTCCCCATCATGGCGAGATCTTCGCGCGCCTGCGATGCGCCGGTCGACGTGGCCTGCTCATGGACCTTCTTCGCAGTCGTCCCGGTCGACAACACCTGCATGTCGCGCGAACCGTCGCGATAGACCGTGACGCCCTTGCAGCCGAGCTCGTACGCGAGCCGATAGATCTGCTCGACATACTCCTCGGTGGAATCGTTGGCGAAGTTGCACGTCTTGGAAATGGCCGAGTCGTTGTGCTTCTGGAACGCCGCCTGCATCCGGATGTGCCACTCGGGCGCGATCTGGTTGGCCGTCACGAACACCCGCTGCCAGCGCGCCGGCACTTCGTCGAAATTGATGTGCCCGTGCTCGGCGATGCGGCGCATCAACCCCTCGCTGTACCACCCTTCGCGGCGAGCGATCGTGATGAAGTCGTCGTTGACGTCCGGCATCAGGACGCCGGCCTGGTTGCGCATGAAGGCGACGGCGAAGAGCGGTTCGATCCCCGACGAACAGCCGGCGATGATCGAGATCGTTCCCGTGGGCGCCACGGTGGTCACATTGCAGTTGCGCAGCTTGCGCATCGGGCGGATGCGCTCGCCGTCGGGACCGCGCGCACAGCTGGTGTCCGGTCCCCAGATGCTCTTCTCCCATTCCGGGAACACTCCGCGCAGCGTGGCAAGGCGCTCCGATTCGTTCTTGGCTTCGTCGTCGACGAACTGCTGCATCTGCCGGCCCAGCTCGACCGCCTCCTCGGAATCGTACGGCACGCCGACCCGCACGAAGAGATCGGCGAGCCCCATCACGCCGAGCCCGATGCGGCGGATTCGCTGCGCCAGTGCGGTGATCTCCGGCAGCGGATAGTGGTTGGCGTCGATCACGTTCTCGAGGAAATGGGTGCTGAGCTGTACCGTGCGCCGCAGCCGCTCCCAGTCGATGTCGCCGCGCTCGGTAACGAAAGCGCCCACGTTGACCGAGCCGAGGTTGCAGACGTCGTAGGGCAGCAGAGGCTGCTCGCCGCAGGGATTGGTGGCTTCGTACGATCCGAGGTGCGGGACCGGATTGTAGTAGTTGGCGCGATCGACGAAGAACACTCCGGGCTCGCCGGTCTTCCAGGCGCCGTGCACGATCCGCTGCCAGACGTCGGCGGCGAGCAGGCTGCCGGTGACCTGATGGGTGCGCGGATCGACGAGCGCATACTCGGCGTTGTCAGCCAGCGCCTGCATGAATGCGTCGGTCACCGCCACCGAGATGTTGAAGTTGGTGATCCGGGTGATGTCGTCCTTGCAGCCGATGAACTCCAGGATATCGGGATGATCGACGCGCAGAATCCCCATGTTGGCGCCGCGCCGGGTGCCGCCCTGCTTGACCACGTCGGTGGACGAGTCGTAGAGCGACATGAACGACACCGGCCCGGAGGCGACGCCCATGGTCGAGCGAACGATGTCGTTGCGGGCGCGCAGCCGGGAGAACGAGAACCCGGTGCCGCCGCCCGACTGATGCACGAGCGCCATCGAGCGCAGGGTGTCATAGATGCCGCTCTCGCCGTTCGACAGGGTGTCGTCGACCGGAAGGACGAAACAGGCCGAGAGCTGGCCCAGAGGCCGGCCGGCGTTCATCAGAGTCGGCGAATTCGGCATGAAGAGGCGCGCGGCCATCATGTCATAGAAGGCCCTGGCCAGTTCGTTCACCGCGCCCTGCGAAGCACCGTACCGTGCGTCGGGAGCGGCGACCGTCAAAGCCACCCGCTGGAAGAGATCTTCGGGGCGTTCCGCCGGTCGCCCGGCGTCGTCCTTGATGAGGTAACGCTTCTCCAGAACCGTCATCGCGTTGGGCGACAGATCGACGGCGCCTCGCGGGGGAGACGTGCTCATGAGCCCCGACCCTCAGTTGCACAAGGTGAATGAAGAGAAACGCTTGCGGAGATCCAAGGTAGAGAAACGGCGCACCCCCAGCAATGCGTCGGAATCGCCAGCAAACATGGGCGACGAAAGAATCGACATCACAAATCTATCAGGTTGGATGGTTATCCACAGAGGGGTGAGGGGTGAGGCGATCATCGCTCGATCAGCAGGCCCCGGTCGCGCTCGATCCGCTCCCCGTTTCCCTCCAGCTCCACCAGCAGGCGGTAATTGCCGGGATGCAGCCCGGCGAGCGGGATCAGCCGGCGGATGCTGGATCCTGCCCCTGCAAGCACCGCCGACCCCGCAATGGTCACGGCGTCGCTGCCGCTGCCCAGGAGACGTCCGAGGAAGCTGCGACGGCGCTGGACCGTGACCTTGACCGAATAGGCAGTGCCGGGCCGCAGACCGAAGGCCTGGGCGTAGACCGCCACGGTGTCGCCAGTGTGGTACAGGCTCTGGGGCGCCAACCAGACGGTATCGCCGTGGACATCGAGCCAGGCGAGCGAACGATTCGGAATGCCCATCACCACCGACGACATGGTGAGCTGGCGGCCGCCGAAATCGGGGACCAGCAGTGAGTCGGCGGGGTACACGGCACCGATGGCCCCATTGAGCTCGACGTTGAGCCGCATGCGCTGCATGCCCGGCGGCACCGCCAGTTCGGCGTGCGCGGCCGCGAGCGCGGCGTTCGCGGGGGGGCGTGGGAACCACTGGACGGTGTCGAGGGTGGCGAGCACGCGGTTCCCGCCCCCGAAGAAGACCGCTCGCAACCGCACCGGTATTGCGCCGATCAGGGTATCGAGATGGATGGCGCGAAGGGCTCCCGCGTCGACCGCGTAGACGACGTGCACCAGCGGCGTGCCGTCGCGGGTGCCGGCGACCAGCCACTGGACATGGCCGCCGAGGCGGATCGGATACCAGCGCGGCCAGGCGCTGGTGGTGGTCGCGATGGCGATGTCGCGCTTGCCAGCGAGCCGCACTTCGTTGGCGAGCGTCGGCCGGGTAGCCGGCCCGGAACGGAGCAGCGCGGCGAGGCCGGGAATCTCACCGGCGTGCAGGTACATCGCATCGAGTGACACGTCGAGTTGCAATACGCTCTCGACCAGGCGGTAATCGTCCGGATCATCCTGCGCGGCAAAATTGATGACCAGATCGCCGTCGGGGCGCGCATAGCGCCAGGTCTCGTTACCGAATGACGGAGCGTCGGCGCCGACGGGTGGATCGATGATCAGCGACGCCGGGGCGACGTGCTGCACTCCGGGCAGAGTGCGCCGCCTCACGGCCGCCGCAGCCAGCACCGCGGAATCGATCGGCAGCGGCACCGGTGTGGCCGCAACAGTCGCCGAGCGCGGAAGACTCCGGGGCCAGACAATGCGGTACGTGGGCCGACCCTGTCGCAGCCAGACGATGCCGCGATCGTCCAGCTCCGGATCGTGGCTCTGGTACGTCTCGATCCCCCAGCGGTACAACCGGTTGAACGGCGGCAGCCTGAAGTTCCGGAGCGCGAAGTCCCAGCGGCGGAAGTGTTCGCTGATCCGATCGCCGACCGACCGGAGGTCCAGCGCTGCGCGGCGACGCCAGAAGTCGCGCAGCCAGATGACGCGTCCGCGGCCGTGCAGCCGATCGAAAGCCGCAAGATCGGAATCATCGACGATCGGCTGGAGATCGCGGCGGTACATCGCGACCACGTCGGGATCGTCGCTCGACGCGCCGTTGAAGTAGGCGACCTCCGCGGGCACCGGACCACCCGGCCGCGCCGGCAGCGTGTCGGCGGTGAGCGGCAGGGTGCGCGCCAGTTCGACCCAGAGCATCCCGGGGGCGACATCAAGCTGCAGCGCGCGTTCGAAGGCGACCCGGGCCGAATCGGGAAAACCCGCCATCCGCTCCAGGCGCCCGCGCTCGAGAAGAAGTCGCGGGTCCCATCCCAGCGGCGACGCC